>CASTFX010000059.1 GCA_949448405.1 uncultured Clostridia bacterium | reverse complement strand
TACACCTGTTTTCTTATCTCCATTTAATATAGCCCATTGTATTGGAGCTGCTCCTCTATATTTTGGAAGAAGTGAAGCATGCAAATTTATACAACCTTTTTTAGGAATATCTAATATTTCTTTTGGCAGAATTTTTCCATAAGCTACAACGCACATTATATCAGGATTTAAGTTTTTTATTGTTTCGACAAACTCTGCATTATCCTTTACTCTTTCTGGTTGATATATTGGTAAATTCTTTTCAAGAGCAAATTTTTTTACATCACTTTCTGCAAACTTCATTCCTCTGCCTTTTTGTTTATCAGGATTTGTTACAACCCCGAATTATATTAAAGCCTTCGTTATATAAAGCTTCTAGTGATATTTTCGCAAAGTCTGGAGTTCCCATAAATACTATTTTTGGCATATATCCTCCTATTTCTTTTTATCCTTTTTTCTTTCTTGTATGCTTTCAGGCTGGCTATATTCCATTGTTCCTGGTATCATAACATCTGTTAATACTATTCCATTTAAGTGATCTACTTCATGTGATATTGCTTGTGCTAAAAGCCCTGTTCCTGTTATTTTTATTTCTTTACCATTCTCATCTAAAGCTTCAACTGTAACTTCTGCTGGTCTTTTTACTTTAACATATTTATTAGGAAAACTTAAACAGCCTTCATCAACTTCTTGTTCTCCTTTTGTCTTTGTTATCACTGGATTTATTAGTTTTATAATTGGTTTTTCGTCATATAAGTCTATAACTACAATTCTTTTTAATATTCCAACTTGAACAGCTGCAAGACCTACTCCATCATATTTATGCATAGTATCTATCATGTCTTTTATTAATTCTTTGGTTTTTTCATCTATTTCTTCTACTTCTTTTGATTTCTTCTTTAATATTTCATCTGTTTCCATTCTTATATTACGAATTGCCATTTTATCTTCCTCCTTATTTTTAAGATATTAGCTCATATTATTTGGATTAATATCAATACTAATTCTAGTTGCTCCATTTATTTTTGTACTATCTACAACTTCATTTATCTGTTTTATTATATTATTTACAGCTAAACACTTTATTATTATTCTAAATCTATACCTATTTTTAATTTTGCTGATTGGAGATGGCATTGGCGCATATATATTCATTTTATTATCATTTAATTTTAATAATTTTTCATATATTAAATTTATAGTGTTATTTGCTATCTCTTCTTCTAAATCAGTAACTTCAAGCTTTATTATATCGCAAAATGGTGGATATTTCAAGACTCTTCTTAGGTTTATTTCTTGGTCATAGAACTTTAGATAGTCTTGTTCTTTTGCGCATTCTATTGGAAAACTTTCTGGATTATATGTTTGTATTATTACATTTCCATCTAGTCCTTCTCTTCCTGCTCTTCCGTGCAACTTGGGTTAATAATTGAAATGTTCTTTCATTACTTCTAAAATCTGAAATGTACATACTACTATCTGCTGCAATTACTCCGTACTAATGTAACATTTGGAAAATGGTGTCCTTTAACAACCATTTGAGTTCCTATTAATATATCAATGTTTTCATCCTTAAATTTATTTAGTATATCTTCATATGAATTCTTTTTTGTTACAGTATCTATATCCATTCTTATGGTCTTTGCATTTGGAAAAACTTTATTTACTAAAGCTTCTAACTTTTGTGTTCCTGTTCCAAAATATCTTATATTTTTACTTTTACATTCTGGACATTCTGTAAAATTTGGCCTTTCATATCCGCAATAATGGCATTTTAGCTTATCTTGCTTCATATGGTATGTAAGTGTTATATTACACTTTTCACAATTTGCAGTATATCCACAATCTCTACACATTACAAATGTTGAATACCCTCTTCTATTTAAAAATAGTATTGTCTGTTTTTTATTTTGTAAATTTCTATCTATCATTTCATATAGCCTATTGCTTAGCATTGACCTATTCCCTATTGCAAGTTCTTGTTTCATATCTATTACTTCAACTGTTGGGAGTTTTGAATTATTTGCTCTGTTTTTTAAAGTTATAAGTCCATCAGATTTTTCTAAGTTATAATATGTATCTACATTTGGTGTTGCAGAACCGAAGTACTAATGGAATATTTTTTTCTCTTGCTATATGTCTTGCTATATCTTTTGCATTGTATTTAGGTGTCATATCTGATTTATATGATGTATCATGCTCCTCGTCAATTATAATTATACCTAGGTTTTTAACTGGTGCGAATATAGCTGACCTTGCACCTATTACAATTTTGGCTTCTTCTCTTTCTATTCTTTTCCATTCATCATATCTTTCGCCAATAGATAACTTACTATGTAAAAGTGCAATTTTTTCTTCTCCAAATCTTGCTATAAATCTTTCTACCATTTGTGGTGTAAGTGAAATCTCAGGAACTAATACTATTGCAGTTTTTCCTTTTTCTAATGCTTCTTTTATTAATTGTAAATAAATCTCAGTCTTTCCGAGAACCTGTAACTCCATATATTAAGAATTCTTTGAAAATTTTATCTACTAATGCTCCTTCTATTCTGTTTTTTGCTTTTTGTTGTTCTTTAGTAAGATTTAAATTTTGCGTTGGTATTATATTTTTATTCTTAAATGGATTTCTATTTATCTCTTTTTCTATTATTTCTATATATCCATTTTTCTTTAGTGTTTTTATTACAGAGCTACTTGTTTCTGCAAAATCGATAAGTTCTGACTGCATTATTCCATCATTTTGCGTTAAAAAATTTAATGCTCTTATTTGTTTATCTGATTTTAGTATTTTCTTTTCTATATCTTCTTCTATTTCATCAGTATCTTTTAGTAAATATATGAATTTTGCTGATTTATCTTTTATCCTATTTTCTATATTCTTAGTTGTAGTTCCTGGTGGAAGCATAAGCTTGATACATTCTGATATATTGCAAAAATATTTATTTGCCATTAATTTCGCAAGTTCTATTTTTTCTTCATCTAGTCCGTGGCTCTACCCCTTGTATATCTTTAATTTTATATTCTGACTTTTCTTTTATACCAATTACAAATCCTTCTTGATATCTTTTCATTGTACCAAATGGTACTAGCACTTTACTTCCAATATGAATAGTACCAACAAACTTTGCTGGTACATTATAGTCAAATATTCTGTTTAAATCTTTAGCATTACTGCTTATTATTATTTCTACTATCATAACGCTTTAAGTATATCAAACTTTTTGATATTTCTCAAGAGTTAATTTGCATTATTTTCCAACATTATCTACTATTTGTGTTACACTTCCAGCAGATTGTTTTTCTCTTTCTTGCATTGTTTGGAATCTGTTAGCAGTATCCCCTATGAACCTAGCTAATGATATTGCTATAATTACTGCAAGTATTATAATAATTATTAATAATACTACTCCTAATCCAGACATTCCTTTTTCTTCTTTTAGTTTTTTAAAGTTCATTTGATTTTCCTCCTTCATTTATTTTCATATGTTTTTTTACTTATAATGTACCTTGGTCTTGCTTTAACTTCCATATATATCTTTCCTACATATTCCCCGATTACACCTATACTGATAAGCTGTACTCCAGAAACAAATAAGATAATACATAACGTACTTGCCCAACCTATAACTGAGTTTCCTGTTAAAGTGGTAACTAATACCCATATAATTCCTATTACTCCTAATAATGCAACTAACATTCCCATTGTAGTAATTATCCTTATTGGTCTTATACTCAAACTCGTTATTCCATCTAATGCTAGTCCTATCATTTTTGAGAGTGGGTATTTTGATTTTCCAGCAATTCTTTCTTTTCTTTCATAATATATACTTGTACTTTTAAATCCAACTAGAGGAAACATTCCTCTTAAAAATATATTTACTTCTTTAAAGTTCTCAAATTCCTTTAGCACTTTACTACTAACTAATCTATAATCTGCGTGATTAAATACAACGTCTACTCCCATTATTTTTAGTAATCTATAAAAGCTTTTTGCTGTAAAACGTTTAAAAATTGTATCAGTCTTTCTTTTACTTCTTACTCCATAAACTATTTCTGCGCCTTCAAGATATTCTTTTATCATATCCTCCATTGCATTTACATCATCTTGCCCATCGCAGTCTATACTAATTGTAATATCACACTTTTCTTTTGCTTCCATTAAACCTGCAAGCACTGCATTTTGATGCCCTCTGTTTCTACTTTGTGAAATACCTATAAAATGATTATCCTTTTTAGATAAGTTTTCTATTATTTCCCATGTGCCGTCTTTACTTCCATCATCAATAAATAGTATCTTACTATCTTTTGAAATTAATTCTTTATTCTCTAATTCTGTTATTTTATTTAGAAATATATCACAAGTTATTGGTAATACCTTTTCCTCATTGTAGCATGGTACTATTATCCATAAATTAGGTTTCATTCTTTGCTCCTTTATTTAAGTCTTGTTATATATGCATCTATTCTTTCCTCAAATAGTTTTGGATACTCTGTGCTTTGCTCTTCTACTAATTTTTTCCAAATTTCAGCTTCTATTTTATCTGTGATTTTAAGTCTTTGGTAAAAAGAAAATATTATTCCATTTCCCATATCAAATTCTTTTACTTTTTTAAAGTTTTCTTCAATATATGGTGTTTCTAAAATAGCTTTATTTATTGCAGGAATTGTTTTACTTTTTACAGCTCCTGTTTCATCTAATATTTGATTTGGTATAATTACATATTTAGCATAAAATATTTCTAAAGGGAAACCATGTGCTGCATCCACTGATGACTCATACAATACCATTTTCCTTAACGTTGTATCTGGCATTAAATATTGTGATAAAGTTTGTCCACAATACCTACTTGTTGCAAAATTAGGATATACATAGTCTTGTCCTATTTTACAATTACTTTTAATAAAGTCAACCATTTCTCCAACTTTTTCATAGTCTTCTCTATACTCTGGTTTAATACTTATATTGCTATATAATTTATTATCAAAGAATAATTTACTTTCTGTAATCTCTCCACATTCAGCTGTAATTAAGTATATTAGTATTATTGTACTTAGGCTATATTTTATATACTTATTATCTATTTGGCATATTGCACCTATTCCTAATATTATTAATATCAAATATTGTGGTACAAATATTAATGATTGGTGATACCATGTATTTTGTATTCTAGTAAATAGTATAAGTATTAAAATATATGCTAATATAAATGTTGTTGTAAAATATCTAGTTTCTTTTTTTAATATCCAATATATACTTCCAATAGCTATTAATATTATTGATAAAATACCCAAAAACTCATATTGTTGTTTAATCTCATGGCTTATTCCTCCTATATTCCAAGAAGAATAACTTACTGAGTAATTTGAGATAATAGTTTTTTGTATTATTGGAAATAATAATACAATTAACATTATAATTGAAATAAATACAAACAACAAGGCATTTTTAAATTTTTTTATAAATAATTCTTTGTCTTTATCAAAAACTGCTTCTGCAAGTAAGCTCATGCCATATGAAATATAATATCCTAGCATCCAAAATATATACCATCTTCTAGTAATTGCAAGTAAGTATGAAAATATTATTATTAAACACCATTTTCCAATATCTCTTTCTTCAAATTTATAATTTGTCGTTAATAACACTATTAGCCCTACCCAAAATAGTCCAAATATGTCTGGTTGTCCTGTAAGTGCTGCTTTATGTAATAAAGGAAATACTAGTAGTACTAATGATGATAAAATTATAAATATCTTTTTGTCCTTTATTTTAAGTTTCTTTCCAATGTTAATAACATTTAACAGTAAAACAAATATTACTGGTAATATTTCAGTTAGCATAAATGTTAGAATAAATGCCGCTTCTGTCTTATTTGTAAAAGAAAAGATAAGTGAGGTAAATGATAACAGAAAATATCCATAATCACTTGTATAAGTTGTGCTAATAATCTTCTCTATTCCGTTTATAAAACTTATATCAAAATTTTCTAATAAATTAATTTGACTATTATAGTAATAGCACTGATCCCAAGTATATATTTGTTTTGTATTAGCTATTATTACTATATATATAACTGCACATATTGTAAGTACTATACCCAAATATATATATAACTTTTTATCTAATCTTATATTACACTTCTTAAGCACTACCTTACAAGCTAGTACCATACACATTAATGTCCATATTCCAAAGAGATAAAATGGAATTTTTTGTAAAGCTCTTATATTTATAACAGATAATAGTCCAAATATAATTAATAATATTGTTATCTCAAAGAATATTAAATAAAATCTATCAGCTACTATTTTCTTCATAGTGTCTTTTATATATCTTTTAAAACTGTCTATAAGTTTATCCCCCTTATAATTCTATCTCTTTACTCAAATTTGTTGAATAAAGTAATGTTTTATATACTTTTTTATTTAATGACTTCTCTAATGCTCTTTTGTATATCTCTAATTGTATCTTATACTTCTCGATTAGTTCTGCTTCCTTCTTAACCCTATCTGTCTTATAGTCTACAAGTACCAATTTATCATCTTTAGTTATATAATAAAGATCTATTATTCCTTGTACTAGAATTTCTTCTTCTATGTCCTCGTCATATATCTCTTTTGCAGGTATATTTATATAAAATGGTCTTTCCTTTTCTATAACTTTAGCACTCTTTAATTCATTCCATATATTTGTTTTAGTAAAATTATATATTTTATCTATGTCTATCTCTGATATATCTTTTTCTTTTATTATTCTTTTTTCTTTTAAATTTAATATTAGTTCTTCTATTTTTTCTTTATCATAATTTGTTTTTTCATCTAACTTTTGTAAAACTAAGTGCATTAAAGTTCCTTTCTGTGCTGGAGTTAATTTAGTTTCTTCTAAAAACTCTGGCACTTTATATTCTAGCATTTCTGTTTCTTCTAAGTCAAGTTTCATAGACTTTATTTTACTAACAGAACTTTTAGTTAGAATATCATTTGCTCTTTTGTATTTGTACTCCCAGTTTAATTTGTTCTTTATGCTACTTTCTTCCCTTACTTCTGTTTTATCTAATTCTTCTTTTAAATCTCTTTCCTCTTTTTCCTCTTCTTTAAATATATTGTTTAAAAGTTTCTCTTTCTTATATGTATTAAGTATTAAAGTATCTTTTAATCTCTCTTTAGAATTTATATATATAAGTTCTAACCAATCTAAATAGCTTAGATAGTTCTTAGTTATATTACTATTTATTCTATTATCTTCTGATATAATCTTATATGTTTTAAACAA
>CASTFX010000058.1 GCA_949448405.1 uncultured Clostridia bacterium | reverse complement strand
CACATAGAGCTTTAGACGATGTAAAAACATTAGTTAAAGTCTTTGAGGTTATGCTAAATAACCTTAAAGAAAAAGGTGTCAAATATCTAAATGACATAGATAATGCATATAGAGATAATATTAATTTAAAACAATTACCAACATATCATGCAGTTATATTAACAAAAGATTATGTAGGTTTAAAGAATTTATATAAATTAATATCTTACTCTCACTTAGATTATTTCTATAAAAAGCCTAAGATACCAAGAAGTGTTTATAAAAAATACAGTGAAGGGCTAATTATGGGAAGCGCTTGTGATAGAGGAGAATTATATCAGGCAATATTAGAGGGACTGTCAGAAGAAAAAATAGAAGAAATAGCTTCATTTTACGATTATCTAGAAATACAACCATTGGGAAATAACGAATATATGATTAGAAATGGGACAATAGAAGATAAAGATGGGCTTATAGAAATAAATAGAAAGATAGTAGCACTCGGAGAAAAATTAAGTAAACCAGTAGTTGCAACTTGTGATGTTCACTTCATGGATCCAGAAGATGAAATTTATAGAAGAATACTTATGGCAGGTCAAAAATATGATGACGCAGATATGCAAGCACCTTTATATTTACGTACAACAGAAGAAATGCTTGAGGAGTTTTCATACCTTGGAAGAGATAAAGCTTATGAAGTTGTTGTGACAAATACAAATAAAATTGCAGACATGTGTGAAGCTATTAGTCCAATTTCAAAGGAAAAATGCCCTCCTTATATTGAAGGTTGTGAAAAAACGATTGAAGATATTGCTATGAGTAAGGCAAAAGAACTATATGGTGACCCACTTCCAGAAATTGTTGAAGTAAGACTTAGAAAAGAATTAGATTCTATTATTAAAAATGGTTTTTCAGTTATGTACATAATCGCTCAAAAGCTTGTGTGGAAGTCTAATGAAGATGGATACTTAGTAGGTTCAAGAGGTTCTGTTGGTTCATCACTTGCAGCATATATGACAGGTATAACCGAAGTTAATGCTTTAAAAGCACATTATAGATGCCCTAAATGCAAATATTCTGATTTTTCAGACCATGGGTTTAAAAATGGATTTGACTTACCTGACGCAGATTGTCCAAAGTGTGGAACTAAACTTGTAAAAGATGGGGTAGATATTCCGTTTGAAACTTTCTTAGGATTTAATGGAGATAAAGAGCCTGATATAGACTTGAATTTCTCAGGAGAATATCAGACTAAGGCACATAAATATGCAGAAGTAATACTTGGAAAAGGTACTACATTTAAAGCAGGAACGATTGGTACAATAGCAGAAAAAACAGCTTTTGGATATGTCAAAAATTATTTTGAAGAAAGAAATATACATACAAGTTCAGCAGAAATTGAAAGACTTGCAAAAGGGTGTACAGGAGTAAAGAGAACAACAGGACAACATCCAGGAGGTGTTATAGTTGTACCTCAAGGACGTGAAATATATGAATTTTGTCCAGTACAGCATCCAGCTGATGACCCTAATTCAGATATTATAACAACTCATTTTGATTACCATTCAATAGATAAGAATTTGCTTAAATTTGATATGCTAGGACACGATGATCCGACAGTTATAAGAATGTTACAAGACATAACAGGTATAGAACCAAAATCTATACCATTAGATGATAAGAAAACAATGTCTATATTTTCATCAACAGAAGCTTTGGGAGTTACACCTGAACAGATAGATTCCAAAGTTGGTACCTTTGGGGTGCCAGAATTTGGTACAAAATTTGTTAGAGAAATGCTTGTAGAAACTTTGCCTAAAACTTTCGAAGAACTTATTAGAATTTCTGGATTATCACACGGTACTAATGTGTGGACGAATAATGCACAAGAGCTAATAAAAGCAGGAACAGCAACACTAGCAGAAGCTATATGTACAAGAGATGATATTATGACTTATCTTATAAATAAAGGTCTCCCTGCTCAGAATTCGTTTAAAATTATGGAATCTGTTCGTAAGGGTAAAGGACTATCAGAGGAACAAGAAAGTCTTATGAGGGAACATGACGTGCCTGATTGGTATATAGATTCGTGTAAGAAAATAGAGTATATGTTTCCAAAAGCACATGCAGTTGCATATGTTACTATGGCATTTCGTATTGCTTGGTTTAAAGTTCATATACCACTTGCATATTATGCAACATATTTTTCTATAAGAGCTGATGCTTTTGATAGTGAAGTGATGATATTTGGAAAAAGTAAAGTAAGAGAAAAAATGGCTGATATAAAAAGAATGGGGATTGAGGCAACAGTAAAAGATAAGAATATGTATTCTGTATTAGAACTTGTACTTGAAATGTATGAAAGAGGATTTAAGTTTTTACCAATAGATTTATATAAATCGCATGCAACAAAGTTCGTAGTAGAAGGAGATAGTATAAGACCACCATTAAATAGTATAGCTGGAATGGGACAAATAGCAGCACAAGGTATACAAGAAGCAAGAGAAAAAGGAGAATTTATATCTAAACAAGATATTAAAAAAAGAGCAAAAGTAGGAGATGCAGCAATTGCATTACTTGAAAAATTTGGCTGTGTTGAAGGAATGAGTGAAACAAATCAAATGAGTTTATTTGATGCTATATTCTAAGGAGGAATAAGTATGAGTATAGAAACATTTTTAATAATATTTCCATTAAAGTATGTAATAATGTATTTAGTTGCAATTAATTTAATAGGATTTTTAGCAATGCTTATAGATAAACAGAAAGCGAAAAGAGGAACATGGAGAATACCTGAAAAAACTTTATTTATACTTACGGCACTTGGAGGAGGAATAGGAACAATAGCGGGAATGTATCTTTTTAGGCATAAAACTAAAAAATTAAAATTTGTAGTGGGATTTCCAGTTATATTAATTACAGAAATAGCTTTTGTTATTTTTTGGATAATGGAAGGAAAATAATAAGTGAAAACCTAGAGAATGCTTGATAACATGCTCTAGGTTTTTAGTTATTCCGAACAAAAGACCTGTGCACATAATATGTTAGTAAATAAAATAAAAGCTTCACATAATTTAGCATATTATTTTAACTTACCTAAAAGTTCGCACAAAAAAGATTAATATTACAGTTATTCACAAAGTTATCCACATTTTTTAAAAATGTGTGGATAAAACGTTAATGTAAACCAAAAATGTTACAAAGATTTTACATAATAACAGAATTTAGTAATATTTTTGAAAAATATTTGTAATAAAATAGTAATATTTGTTACAAATGAAAAATGTTTGTAACAAAAATGGCACAATTCTAAGAATTTTGTAATATACTGTAACATAATAAATGTAAAAAACAAAAAAGGTGTGAACAATAATGAAATTTAAAGAAAAGGTAATGAAAGCTTTAAGTGGTATTAAACAGACAAGAAATACAAATATTAGAGAGATTAGTTATGATAATTTAAAAAGGCTAATAAAGGAAAATGGAAATTTAAAAATTGTGGATATAAGAAGTCCACAAGAATTTGCAGAAAATAGAATAAAATCGGCTATTAACATTCCGCTTTATGATTTAGGAAGAAGATATAAAGAAATGTTACCAAATAAAAATCAGCCTATAATACTATACTGTCAATATGGCTCAAGAAGTAGGCAAGCGTATCAAATCTTAGAAGCTAAAGGATATACACAACTTTATTCTCTAAAAGGTGGAATAGATAGTGCTTTTTAAATCTTAAAAAGTATATTTCAATTAGGTATAGACATTTGAGAAAAAGTATTATAAAATTATTCAATAACAGTATTACTAAGCTAAATATATAATAAATGGAGTAATATATGGGGAAAAAGAAAAAAGTTAATAAGAAGAAGCTAATTTCAAGATTATTTTTACTGATTTTGATTATAATTATAATAACTTTTCTAATTAAAATAATATTTAAACCAAAGGAAGAAGAAAATATAGAATTAACATTAATAGTAGATAACAAAAATATAACAAGTAGTCTACTAGATAATATATATATTGATACTGCGCAAAAGTTATATATGTCACTAGAAGATATAAAAAATATCTTTGACCCTAATTTATATTTTGAAGAAGAAACAGGAAAAGTAATAACTATTTCTGGTACCAAAGTTGGAGCAATAGAGGTTAATTCAAATGTTTTTGAATTAAATTCTGCAACACTTCTTTTATCTTCACAAGTTATTAAATATGATGAAAAATACTATATACCAATTTCAGATATTACAAATGTATATAATATAGAAGTTTTTGCAAGTAAAGATACAGCAATTGTATTGTCTTTATACAAAGAACTTATAACAGTTAAAACGATAAAAAAGGTTTCGCTAAAACAAGAAACTGGGCTGTTTGCAAAAACAATCAAGAAAATAGAAGAAGGACAAGAAGTAATTTACTTAGGAGAAGCTGACAAGGAAGGTTGGGTAAAAGTCTTAACATATGATGGTAAGGAAGGCTATATAAAACAAAATAAGCTATCTGATAAAGAGTATAAGAGAATGAATATGAATGAAGACTATTTTATGCCAAGTGCAGCAGATGCGAATAATGCGATAAAGATAACAAAGAAGACAATAAAAAATGATAGTATTAACAATTTTAGTAATAGAAAGACTACAATAAGCAAAATGCTAGAAGATTGTGTATCAAAAAGTAAATATACAATAAATTTAGATTTAAAAGATATTGAAGTTGAAACGAATAAGTTAGAAAGGCTAATTCTTGAACTAATACCAAGACTAAAAGAAATAGGTGGAGCAGTAATGATAACAAACAATAATGGTATATTAAGTAATGAGTTCTTGAATCAAAATAGCTTATAAAGGAGGAAAATAATAGTGGAAGAGAATGAAGTAAAAACTAGAAAGAATAGACATGCAGAAACAAATAAAAAGGGAGGAATATTAAAAGTATTAGTAATTGCAGTGATTTTCGTAATATTAGTAGCAATTTCAACTGTTATATGGTATAATATATGCTTATCTGCAATAGGTTCAGCAGAGGACAAGGTATCATTAGAGATTCCTCTGGGCTCTGGAACTAATAAAATAGCAACAGTTTTGAAAAATAACGGAATGATAAGAAGCGAGTTAGCATTTAAATTATATGTGAAATTAAATAATATTTCTGATTTTCAAGCTGGTAAATATGAGCTTACAAAGGATATGAATGTAGTAGATATAGTAAAAACCTTACAAACCGGAAAACTTTTTAAAGATAATCAATTAAAGATTACATTTGTAGAAGGAAAAACTTTTAGATATTTTGCAAATGAGATAGCTAAAAATACTAACAATACAGAAGAAGCTGTTTATGAGCTATTAGAAGATGAAGAATATATAGATAGCTTAATTAATGAATATTGGTTTTTGACAGATACAATTAAAGATGAAAATATTTACTACCCATTAGAAGGATATTTATTCCCAGATACGTATTCTTTTGAGAATAAGGAGGTTACTATACAGGAAATATTTAAAACTCTTCTAGACCAAACAGCAAAAATATTAGAGCCTTATAAAGTGAAAATAGAAAAAGGTAAATACAATGTGCATGAAATCCTTACTATTGCATCAATTGCTGAAAATGAAGCTATATTTGATAAAGACAGAAAAGATGTAACAAGTGTGTTATATAATAGATTAAATAAGAATATGAGTCTTGGAAGTGATGTTACAACATATTATGCTTTTAAAATAGACCTTGGAAGTCGTGATTTATATAAAAAAGAGATTAACACATATAATCCATACAATACTCGTGGACCAAATATGTTAGGAAAACTTCCAATAGGACCAATATGTTCAGTTAGTAAGGCTTCGATTGAGGCAGCAGTAAATCCAAATCATACAGAGAATTTATTCTTTGTTGCAGATGCATCAGGAAAAATATATTTTACAAAATCAAATGAAGAACACCAAAAAATCATAGATGATTTAAAAGCGACAGGAGCTTGGTATAATTTTGATAAATAATGAAAGGGATGAATTTAGGAAATGTTTGAGTACAGAACACATAATTGTGGGGAATTAAGAGAAGAAGATATAGGAAAAACAGTAAAGTTAGCAGGATGGGCACAAACTGTCAGAAATTTAGGTGGGCTTGTATTTATAGACATAAGAGACCAATATGGAATAACACAAGCTGTAACTTCTGGAACAGGAGAACTAATGGAAGCAGCATCACACATTCCTGTAGAATCAACAATTTCAATAGAAGGTAAAGTTAGAAAAAGAAGTGATATAAATGAAAATATTCCAACAGGAAAAATAGAAATTGAAATAGAAAAGGTAGAAATATTAGGGAAAAGATTAAAAGTATTACCTTTTGAGATAAATACAGATATGGAAGTAAGAGAAGATTTAAGACTTCAATACAGATTTCTAGATTTAAGAAATGAAAAATTGAAGAATAATATTCTTTTAAGAGCAAAAGTAATTCAATTTTTAAGAAGCAAAATGATAGAGCAAGGATTTACTGAAGTTCAAACACCAGTATTAACAAGTTCATCTCCAGAAGGAGCAAGAGATTATCTAGTTCCAAGCCGTGTACATCCTGGAAGATTTTATGCACTTCCACAAGCTCCACAACAATTTAAGCAATTATTAATGGTGTCCGGAATAGATAAATATTTTCAAATCGCGCCATGCTTTAGAGATGAAGACGCAAGAGCAGACCGTGCACCAGGAGAATTTTATCAATTAGACATGGAAATGTCTTTTGCTACACAAGAAGATGTATTCAAAGTTATGGAAAAAGTTATGTATGATACTTTTACAAAGTTTTCTAACAAAAAAGTAGCAGAATATCCATTTCCAAGAATAACATACAAAGATGCTATGCTTAAATATGGTTCGGATAAACCAGATTTAAGAAATCCTCTTTTAATACAAGATGTATCAGAGATATTCCAAGAGCTAGAATTCAACGCATTTAAAGGAAAGACTGTTAGGGCAATTGTAACACCTAATATAGAAACAAGACCAAGAAGATTTTTTGATGAAATGGTTGAATTTGCTACAAAAGAAGCAGGGGCAAAGGGACTTGCATGGGTTAAAGCACTTGAAGATGGAAACTTACAAGGTTCTATTGCTAAATTTATAGACGAAGAGCATAAGAAAATATTAATGGAAAAGACAGGGCTTAAACCAAATTCAGCAATATTTTTTGTAGCAGATGATAAAAATATAGTATCAACTATCGCAGGAGAAATTAGAAAAGAATTAGGAAGAAGATTAGAATTAATAGATAATAATGTGTTTAAGTTATGTTGG
>CASTFX010000057.1 GCA_949448405.1 uncultured Clostridia bacterium | reverse complement strand
GTCATATTGTTTCACCCCCTTTACTTCTTATCATAAAAAAATACCTCCTTTTTTAAAATTTACTATTGCAATGTTGTAAATTATAGTTTATAATATTTTTAAAGTTGAAATTATAATTTACATTTTGTATAATAGCATAAATTTTTGGCTTGTGCGGTATATGAATTATAAAATTTAAAATTTTTAAAATTTATTTTTTTCACAACTATAATTTACAAACAGGAGGTATTTAATGGATGAAGTAAAAAATGAAGATGAAACACCACCTAAAGTTGTTTTATATAATAAGAAAATATTTGCAGAAAAATTAAATGATTTGAGATACAATAAAGATTTATCATTTCAACAACTATCAGATGGAATAAAAGACAAAACTAAAGTTTCGATTTCTGGTACTCAATTAAGCAAATATGAAAATTCTGATAACAAAGTTGTAATAAGCCTTAATAATCTTTTTGCAATCGCTAAATATTATAAAGTATCTATATACCATTTGTTAGGAATGAATGAATGTAAAAAGGCAGATAATGAAGAAATACATAAAAGACTTGAATTAAGCGATGAAGCAATAGAATTCTTAACTACTTTAGTAAAAAGAAAAAAATTTGAAGGAGAAGATATAAAAGATGCTTATTTTATGATTAAAACAATAAATTTTTTACTAGAACAAGAAGAAAATATCGCTTTTCTTTCTACACTTTCAGATTTTCTATGGCACGAATATAAAACAGAAAATACTGATGGATGTGATACGGTAATACTAGAAGATTTAGCAGGTGTTAAGCATTTATTTTCTCTTTCTGAAATGGATAATATAAAAATACTAGAAATTCAACAACTATTAACCTCATTGAAAGACATTGCAAAAGCCGAAAACAATGTGAAAGATAACAAAAAGCAAAAATAAATGTTATATTATTTAAAAAGAAAATAAAAAAGCAGGGAATATTTTTTGTTATAGTTGCTAGACTGCTCAAAAAATAATTCCCCTAGAAAATCAAGAGTGATTTCCTATATTTAATTATAGTACAAAAAATCACTCTTGTAAATAATGAGGAGTGATTTTATTATGGAAAGAAAAAATAAAAAACCAAAATCTGTTGGAAATGGCGAAGGCTCACTTTATTATAGTGATACCTTAAAATGTTGGATATTCCAATATTATGATACACAGGGAAAACGACAAACCATGAAGCAAAAGAAAAAAGAAAGCACAAAAGACTTTAAAGCTAGAGTTACTACTACAAAGAATAAACTTAATAATGGAACATATATTGAAAAACAAGATGATACGGTTAAATCTATTATAGAAGAACACATTAAACAAAAATTTAATGACAAAGTTACAAGTGGTCGTTCTTATAAGAGAGATAAGGATACATTAAATTGTATAATTAAATGTTGTTCAAATTTCATTGATAGACCTATTCAAAAAGTTACATTGGCTGATATTCAAGTTTCAAAAGAATTTATGAAAGAATATTCGCAGTCAGTTATTAATATGATGTGGCGATTATTAAAAAAGGCTTTTGCTATTGCTTCTTCTCCCTCAATTAAATTAATACCTTTTAATATTATGAATGATGAAAACTTAAAAAAGCCTATTTCTGACAAAGAAACTAAAAAGGTTTACCCTCTCACAAAAGAAGAAAGAATAAAACTTCAAAGTATATTAGATAATGAAGAACGTAATTACCCATATCGCAATATAGTAAAATTGGAATGGATAACAGCTATGAGAGTAGGCGAAACATTGGCACGTTCTAAAGATGATATAGATCAAGACATAACTAAACTTCATATTCATAATACCCTTACTAGAGATAAAGAACGGAAATATTATATTAGGAAAACATACAAAGACTTTTAACAAGCAAACAGGAATTGATGAAGGAGAAAGATATTTTCCTTTATCTTCTGACTTAAAAGAAATTATAGAAGAAGAATTAGCAAAAACAGAAACCAATACTTACAAATTATTGTTTTGGGACTACGAGAATAACACTTTTATATCTGGAAATGAAATAAATTCATGGCTTGATAGAATTAACAAGAAATATAAAATTTCTTCAAAAAAATTACATAATCATAGGTTGCGCCATGACCGTATTACACAATGGAAAGAAGCTAAAATAGATATAAAAGCTATACAATATTTAGCAGGTCATGTTGAGGGAAGTTCTGTTACAGATATTTATATAGATGTTTCTCCAGAATTTGTTTTTGATGAATTAAAAAAAGCAGTCTAAAATCTCTACTGCATTACTATTGCATTACTTTTATAAAAATAAGCCTTGTAAAATACTGATATTTCAGTAATTACAAGGCTTATTTGATTTGGTGCGGATGAGAGGACTCGAACCTCCACGCCGTTGGCACTGGTTCCTAAGACCAGCGCGTCTGCCAGTTCCGCCACATCCGCATATCTTTTGAACAGTATATATATTAGCATATTTCAAAGATACTGTCAAGAGTATTTTCTTAAAATTACTAATTTTAAAAGAATCTATGTAAATAATATAAAAAGACTTAGCTCTCACGTGATGCTATCACTTGAGAGCTAAGTCTTTTAGGCTCTTGTTTTCAAGCAGGTTTTTGAATGGATTACGCTTTTTTACTTACCCGCATTTTTGGTGTCTTGCGAATGAGTAGACTTCATAGCCTTTAATTTGGCATTAGCCCTAGCTTCTGCTATTTCCTGCAGCTTCCGATACCACTCCCGCTTTGAAAATAATGTCCTAAACGTCATACTTTTTCCTCCTTGTGTGCATTAGCACCGCCTATAGTTGTTAATACTTCATAATGCAACGGAGCGAAACGTTTCATCATTTATAATTATAACATATTAATGCTAATTCTGCAAGCTGGATAACGAGGCATACTAGCATAGATTATTAATAAAAAGTCCTATTACTTCATATAAAAGTATGATATAATCAAAAAAAGGTAGGTAATATATGGAAGAGTGTTTATTTTGTAAATGGAAAAATGAAAAAGAAAAAATAATATTAGAAAATCAAGTATCCTTTGCTGTATTTGATGAATTTGCAGTAAGTAAAGGACATATAATATTTATGACCAAAAGGCATGTTAAAGATTTTTTTGAAACAACAAGAGAAGAACGAATAGCAATATTTGAATTAATAGATGAAGCAAAAAAGATGATAGATAAAAAATATAATCCATCAGGATATAATATAGGAATGAACTGTGGAGTATCAGCGGGGCAGTCTGTAATGCATATACATGTACATTTAATACCAAGATATGATGGAGATGTAGAAAATCCAAGAGGTGGGGTAAGAGGAGTAATTCCAAATAAAAAAAACTATTAGATAAAGCCAGAGCCCGCAAGGTTATACCTTGCGGGCTCTGCTGTGATAAATCACGGCTTGGGAAAATTGCCAAGCTTGGTATCCACGATGAACCTGATGTAACTGTTACTGGTGTGCCCAAACATATTAAGCACATCTTCCGTGACAGCATCATTCTCGCAGATGGCACTGGCTACAGCAACCACTAAATCATCTTTATTAGAGCCGAAGCTGACGTTGATGCAATTGTCAGCCAAGACTGCCAATGTGGACTCGCTGCAGAGCTCGGATTGTGCGACAAGAAGCCATACAACCGGACTCTTGGTCTGAGCAAGGGTCGAAACCACGGCTTTAGAGGCGTTGGGGTGGTCAAGCAGGGCAGTCGCAAGACGAACTGCCGAGGTTTCTCCTTCAACAGAGTCGGAGTATGCGCAAGCAGTGGCGGTGAACAGAAGCTGGGATTCGGTTGCTTCGGGATACAAAGCAACCTTCATCATGTTGTTAAAGTCATCACTGACCGCCATACTGATAAGCTCCTCTTGGGTATAAGTTGGGACTTTCTCGGCGGGAGCGCTGCTTTCGGCGGGCTCGTTGTAGTCATGCACGCCAGCCTGGGGGATGCTGTCCAACTTGCGGTTTACCTCAGACAAAGAACTGCTCACGTCCCGAAGGATACCCTCATCTGCCGCAAGGCGACTGTCCACACCCATCGCAAAGACTAAGGCCAATCCAGCAAAGAACGCTGAACAGACCAGCAGAATGAATTTGACAGCTTTAATGAGGTTTTGCTTGGTGTGGCTTTCCATCTTGTTGTTTTTTTCCATGATTTACACCTTTTCCTTTCTTAACATACAGTTTTGAAGGTTCTTGCGAAAGACCAGACTAGGTCATTTCACATATAATTATATCATATTTACATAATTTAGTCAAAAAACTTAAAATAATGCTTGCAATTTCCAAATAATTATGTTAAGATAAAAAACAAGTTGTTTAAAATCAAAAATTTTATAATCAAAATTTAGGGTTCACCTAAGAATTTAAGACTAAATTTTTGTCTTAATAAAATTCAATTTAAGAAAGAAGAGAAAATGAAGAAAATTAAAATTTCAAAAATAACTATGTTATTTTTATTATTTTTGTGTGCATTTTCAATTACTTTAATAGTAATAAGACACAGTTATCTAAGAACAAACCAAAGCAATTTAAGAAATAATGTAGAGAAATTATTAGAATTATATGAAAAACAAGAAAAGTCAGAAGAAAATATTATATTTAACGATGATGAAATTGGCTTGATTGTTATTCCAAGTCTTGATGTCAAAGCGCAGGTAAAAGAAGGAACAACAAGTAATATTCTAAAGTATTCAGTAGGACATTTTAAGGAAACACCTATATGGGATGGAAATGTTGCTTTAGCTTCACACAATAGAGGCTCATATGCTCACTATTTTTCAAGAATAAACGAATTGAAAAATGGTGAAGAAATTATATATATTACAAATATGGGAGAGAGGAGGTATAAAGTAACAGATAGTAAAATAATAGAAGAAACGAATGTAGAAATATTAGAAAATACAGAAGAAAATATTATAACATTAATAACCTGTGTAACAGGTAAAAAAGACAAAAGACAAGTTATTATAGGAAAAGAAATAAATTAAATAAAAGAGAGGAAATTTTTATGATTAAAAAGATTTTTATAATATTTACTTTTGCATTAATAATATTTTTTAATGTATCAAAAGTACAAGCAAAAGAAGCAAATAATTTAGATACAACACAAATAATAGAATATATAGAAGAATATGACTGTAAAATAAAAGTTATTCCAATAACTAAATTTCAAGAAGACGAAGTATATGGAGATTATTACTCAATTACTTATCAAATAATAACAGAAAATTGCAATCTAACGGAATGTTTTATACCATTGACAGTAAGATTACCAGATGAAACAATTATAACAGATACAAAAACAATTGAAGACAAAAGATATTTTAAGGACAAATTTAAAATTATGGTACCAAAAGAATATTCAGATGAAGAGTTTGCAGCAATAGTACAAGTAATAGTAAGCTTTAAATTAGATAATGAGGAACAAATACATGAAATTGATAGATTTATATCAATGGATAGTAGAAAATCAAGTTTAGAAATTAATATAGTAGATAGTGAAAATAGTAAACCAATAAATGAAGTAAATATAGACATAGAAAATTGTGATTTTCATACAAATGAAAAGTATGTGTCAGATAAAAATGGAAAAGTATTTGTAGATAGAATAGGAAAAGGAGATACTATAATTAAAATACTAAATGTTCCAGAAGGATATAATACACTGGAAAAACAAAAGATAGATATACAATATGATAAAGACGAGAAATACACAATAAAACTTGAACACAAAAAAGGAAATCTTATCATAAATAATATTCCAGAAGCTTCTTTTGCAATATATGATGAGCAAGGGAACTTAATTGGAGAATATGTAACAGACAAAGAAGGAATAATGGAAATACAAGATTTAAATACAGGAAAGTACATACTTAAACAAAATAAAGTACCAGATGGATATAAAAAAATAGAAGATATAAGTTTAGAAATAAAAGAAAATGAAACTTTTAAGATAGAGGTACTCAATACAAAGTTACCAGAAGAACAAAATCCAAGTGATAAACCAGAACTAGATGAAGACAATAAATTAGAAGAGTCAAAAGATAAATTACCAAATGATAATGTAGATAATAAGAATGAAGAAGAGCCAAAAGTTCCAGAAAAGGAAGAAGATGAAACTAATGAAGTAGAAGAAAATATACCAGAGGAAAAAATAGAAGAAGATAAAAAGGCAGGAAATGAAGAAGAAATAGAAGATAATACAACAACTGGAAAGATAATAAAAGATAGAGCTTCTATTACAAATCCAAAACAAAACCAAAGTAATAAAAATATGAAAAAACTTCCAAGAACTGGAAACGATTATTTCGAAATAAAGTTAATAATATTTGAGTTAATAGTCTTTATATTATATATTTTAATTATAAATTTAAAAAATAAGAGACAGACTCTAAAGAAAGTCTGTCAAATTGATAAAATTATAAGATAATACAGATTAATCCACCACTACCTTCGTTAACGATACGCTCTAAAGTTTCTTGAAGTTTTAACTGAGCGTCCTCAGGCATTCTGTACAATTTATTTTGTAATCCTTCGTTTACAAGTTCATGTAAACTTTTTCCAAAAATATTTGATTCCCATATTTTTTTAGGGTCTGTTTCAAATTCAGAAAGTAAGTATGTCACAAGTTCCTCTGATTGCTTTTCAGAACCAACGATTGGAGAAACTTCAGTAGTTATATCAGCACGTATCATATGTATACTAGGTGCTTTAGCTTTTAGTTTTACTCCAAATCTAGAACCTTGTTTAACCATTTCAGGTTCATCTAAAATTAATTCTTCCATTGAAGGGGTAACTATACCATAGCCTTTAGCTTTAACTTCTTCTAATGCATATGCAATTTTATCATATTCTCTTTTTGTGTATGCAAGAGAAGTCATAGTAGAGAATAAATCTCCCTCATTTTCAACATTAACTCCTGTCATTTCTGTTAAAATCTGATAGAATAGTGAATCTTTAAGAGTAATACTTATAGTTACATTACCATTACCAAGATTAATTTCATTTAAAGAAGTATTTGTAATAATATCAGTAGTTCCAATAGAAGAAATACTATCATCTACTTGTTTTAAAACTGATATATTGCTAAATGCATTTTTGATATCAGAATATAATTGCTGTTTAAGCCAATGCTCATCATTTAGAGCATCTACCCATTTTGGTAGATTAATATTCATTTGCTCAATAGGGAACTCGAATAAAAGTCTACCAAACATATCATTAATATCATCAATAGATAAATTTGAACAATCAGTAGGAAGGACAGAAACAGAATATTTTTCTTCAAGTTTTTCAGCAAGTTTTCTTGTGTAATCAGAAGAAGGGTCTTCACTATTTAATACAATTACAAAAGGCTTGTTAAG
>CASTFX010000056.1 GCA_949448405.1 uncultured Clostridia bacterium | reverse complement strand
ACAGATAAGAAAAATCAGTATCTTCTATTATTTTGTCTACAATATTTATCAAGTTTCTTATTCTATCTTTATACTGTGTGTGTTCTTTTTCTTTTAAAAATTCCTTTAGAGTATACATATATCCGTACAAAGTTTCCACTATCTACTGTCGATATATATCTCGGTTTTAGCGGTTTTAAGTCTGATATAGAATACCAGTTATATAGGTGTCCATTCCATTTATCTAAATTTTGAACTGTATCTAATACATTTTCTAAGTTTGTTATTGCTTTTTCTAAATTTATAAACTTTAAATCATATGCAGAAATTATTGTTAGAAGTCCTAGTCCGATATTTGTTGATGAGGTCCTCTGTACTACTTTTTGTTTTCTACTATCTTGGAAGTTATCTGGAGGTAAAAAGTTGTTATTTTTATTCATATATTCTTCAAAATATCTCCAAGTATCTTTTGCAACCTTTATTATATACTCTCTTTCATCTTCATTTAGCTTCTTAACGCTTTTCTTTTCTTCTTCAGGTTTACTTATATACCACATTATAAATGGCATTAGAAGCCAAAATATTGAAAATATTAGTATCATAACTTTTGATACTAAGTCATTTATTATAAATGACGAAATTATTATTCCAAATATTCCTGTAATAACATTTGAAATCATAAATGTATACATAGATTTCAAGTCTTTTTTATTAGTTTTTTCTGCCTCCTCTGCTGTTGTCCATTCAAGTAAATGCTCCTTTGATACTTTCATTCTATATATAGTTTTAATAATTGCGACTAGTGATATAAATGCTTTGCTTGGAAGTGTTCCTATATATATCAAACCTCTATATATACTTGCTGAGATACCATCAACTTTTTGGGTAAACTTCTTTTGAGCTTTGATATTTTCTTTTCTAAATATAATATGATTTATTATATCTAAAACACTTGATATCGCTATGCTTAATAATGTAATTATGATATATGGTGCGATTTTTATATTAAATACTACTTTTAGAATTGCTAAAAATAGTAAGTTCAAAATTTCAAAAACTTCTACTCCGCTTCTTCTTAAATTATCTAATATTTTATACTTAGATAATTTATTGAGTGCCTTGGATTTAAGATAAGAAATTATCTGCCAGTCTCCTCTTATCCACCTAGCAGCTCTTGTCATATATGAATTATATCCGCTTGGGTATCCATCAAGTAGCATAATGTTTGACGCTAGACCACACCTTAAATAGCAGCCTTCTAGCAAGTCATGACTTAGTACTGTATTTTCTTTAATCTTACCTTGCATTACTTCTTCAAAAACGTCTAAATCATATATTCCCTTTCCTGTATAAATCCCTTCTCCAAAGTTATCTTGATACGTGTCTGAAATAGCATTAGTATATGAATCTACTCCACCATCTCCTGCGAAAATTTCTGTAAATATACTTTGGAAACTCAAAGCAAGTTCTATACCAACTCTTGGTTGTATTAATCCATATCCATCTACTACTATCTTTTTCTCTTTATCGACTTCTGGCTTATTAAGAGGATGTGCCATTGTTTCTATAAGCTCTATCCCTGAATTTAAACTTAAATTTGTATCTGCATCAAGAGTTATTATATATTTAATATTTAATTTCTCTTCTTTATAATCTTCAAGTGTATTTGCTAAAAATGTATTTTTTCTCTTGCCACCACTTTTTTTATCTACTAAATAATTATTTAACTCTGTAAGTAATCCTCTTTTTCTCTCCCAACCTAAATAACATTTCTCCTTCTCATTCCACATTCTTTTTCTATATATAAAATTAAATCTTTGCGTGCCCTCTTTAGGATATTTTTTATTTAGTATTTCTACTTCATACTTTCCAGTATTCACTATTTCATTATCTATTTTTTCTTTTTCTTTACTTCCTGAAGTACAATCTCCAAGTATGGTGAAATATATATTTTCAGATTTATTAGCAAGATAAAATACTTCCAGTTTTTCTGAAAGTTCTTTTACCTTTTCTGTACTTCCTACAATTGTCGGAATTACTACCATTGTTGTATCTTCTTTAGGTATGCCACTACTTAAATCCATTTGTGGTATAAGTTTTGGTTTAACAACTTTTCCTAAAACATTTTGAACTATCTTAATCACTATTTCTGTCATAGGGAAAAATATTAAAATCCCTTCGATTACTCCAAATGCTATATTTTTTGAAACCATATAGAATATAAGTCCTGTAAAAAATGAAAGCATAAAAGAAAGAGCATTTATTCCACAAATGTATAAGTCAATCTTTTTCTCTGTTTTTCCTTTTAGATTTTTATATTTTAACCCCAAATTCCTATAAAGTTCTGGTAATCCGCTTATCTATTAGGTAATATCCTATATGTCCTTTTTTAGGATTTTTATTTTCAGCTTTTGCAAGTTCTACAACTTTTTTTGCAATATATATCTCTGATATTCTTGTTTTTTTAGCTATCTCTTTAACTTTATTTCTGTAGTATTCCTTTGTCTTGTATTCCATTTTTTCATACACGCCACTTGGATCTTGTTTTAGTACTTCTTCAACTCCATTAATTTTCTCAAATATTTCTAAGAAGTTCATTCTTTGTAAAGCATGTATACTTTTTATACAATTTCCTATTGATACTTTTTTCAATGCTATATCAAAATGTTCTTTTTTTATTACTTCTTGAAGCAATAACCCTTGTTTGTTTATCTCTTCTTCTAGGATATTTAAGTATGGTATTGCCTTTTTTCCATATTCTTTTAACCTATATGACATATATTCTATAAATGTATACTTATTTTCACTGTATGTTTGTATTTCTTTTGCATATTCATTTGCAGTAGTCTTAAATATAAGTTTATCTTTTGATTTATTTTCTACTAATCTCTCTATTATGCTCTCAACCTTTATTTTTTGCATTTGAGATGCATATATTTTCATACAGATATCTCTTATTTTTTCAATTAAAGCAATTTTAAAGAATAAATTTATATCCCATATTTCTTCCATATTTAATGTCTTCTTATTTTGATAACTTGTTAAATATTCTTCTAAATCTTTTGCTTTAAAATTACCGTCTGTAAAACTTATAATCTCCTCTGCAAGCACATATGCCCTTGCATATCCCTTATATTTCCCTGCTCCTATTCCTAAAAAGCTTACATATTTTTTTATAGGTAAACTCTTTCTTACTTCTTTTACTGTTTCTTCTATAACATAATAGTTATCTAAAAGCCATTCTCCTGCTGGATGTATATTCACTCCTAATTTTAAATGTATATTTAATAAGTCATATGTTTTTGTTATATATTCAAAATTTCTTTCCATTTCTGGTATTGGATATGTGTTTTTATCCGATTTTGCTTTTAATGTATGGTCTGATGCGATATTTTCTAAATATGTTTTAAGTTGTTCTTTGTCTAGTGCTATTCCATTTATATCTGACAATTTCAAATTGTTCGCCTCTCTTTTTTAGTTTTTAATTTAGTTTTGCCAAGGCTTCCAATTTTTATGCAATTTTAGAAAATTTAGACAAAAAAATCGATATGACTTTCGCCATATCGATTTTTATTTAATTAATTATTGGGTAATTGCTTTATCTCTTTATTTGTTAATTCTTTATAATTCGATTTATCTACAATTTTTCTTCCCATTTCTTTTGCAATATCTTTTCTAGCTTTGCCTGTTATCTTTCCTGCTTTTGTAACATCTACCTTTAACTTCTCTACACCATAACTATTATTTTTATGGTGTAATTCATTTGCTGTAACTTCTGCTAAATTTGTTATGGCTAATTCCAGATTTCCCATACTATCTCTTAAATTTCTTTTAGTCTTATCAATGCCCTTTAATTCTTTATATTGAGACGTATTTAAGCCAAAAGTATTTTTATAAATTTCATCTGTTAATATTGCATAATCTTTATTTTTTACTCCACTATTTTTCCATGTATCAGTTAGCTGCTTTCTACTGTCTATTGACTTTAACCTTTGTGCTATCCAATTATTTTCATATCCTTTTCTCATATAAGTTTCCTTTGCTCTATTAATTGCAAGTTCTGGATTTACTATCTCTTCTAACCTTTCGCTTCCTACCTGTGCTAACCATAATTTAAAAGGTTCTGCTTTAGGAGATGGAATAGATTGTATAATTCTTAGTATTCCTTTTGTATCTGTACAATCTGTTGCTCTCATTTTTCCATCTTTGGCAAGCAGTTTCAAACGTCGACAAATTGTCGATAGTTCAATTTTCGATTCTTCATTAACTCTTGTCTTTAACCTATACCAATAATCTTTTGGATCCTTACTATCTGTCAATGCTAATATAACATCAACAATAGAATAAAACCAATCATCATCATACCATTTCATTCTAATTTCTTTTTCTTCAAATAATGCTAATTTATTTTCTTGCATAATTATCACTTCCTATCTTTGAAGATTATATAATATTTAGCTCAATTTGTCAAACGTTTGTTTTGTATTTTTTTCTGATGAATATATGTATTCATTTTTTTGTATGACATACAAAAAAATCGATATGACTTTCGCCATATCGATTTTTATTTCTAAATCAGTTTTTATTCTGCTTTAGGTGTTAATACAAATTTTTTGATTAAGAATACTCCTCCTGCTAGTATTACTAATGATATTAATACAATTCCTAAATTTGATTTGTATTCTTCACTCATACTTAGACCTGTAGGTTCATGAATAACTAATGTTTCAGACTTAGATGTTCCTAATGTCTTAGTTCCATCTCCTATCTCTGATGTTTCTGGTTTATTTATTCCTAATATGTCATATCCTTCTATGTCAATTATTTTACCAGCATAGTTTTCAATCTTAGCAAGTTCTATTAAGTTTGAATATACATAATCGTTTGTTTCTGTACTTGTTGTTTGTAAAACTTTTGATAACATAAGTGTTGTTGAAATACTTTCTCCTGGTAATAGTTGTTTATATAAGTTTGAGTAGTTTGTTTGATCTATTACACTTTGCTCAGTTCCATTAGCTACTGCTGCTAAGTATGCTAGATAATTTTCGTAAGTATCTCCTCCTACTGCTCTTATTATTGTATTGTACTTATCCATTATATCCTTATGTTGTTCTTCTTCTCTTGTTGAGTTAAATCTTTCTAATGTAGTTAATTCCCAATCTCTATTTATTGCTTCCCCATTCTTGTTTACTTGTGTAAAGTTTAATGCAGGGTCAATATAGTCTATAATATTTGTAGCTCTTGTTCTAACATTTATCTCAACAGGTTTTACACTATTTCTAGTTTCAAACTTCTCTTCAGCTGTTTCGTGTTTTACAATAGGTTTTGTTATACCATTAGCCTCTCTATCTTGTTCATAGTATACTAAAGTTTCTAAGCTTTCTCTATGTCCATTATAGTATGCAAGAGCTATTGGTTTACTATCCTTTGTAATACTGTCTGTATCATAGAAGTATGTTATTGTATTTGACTGTCCATCATTTGATACTGTTACTGTATATGTTATTTCTAATGTTGTACCATTTAATAGGCTTGTATCAAATAATACTTCAAGTAATCCATCTTTATCTGTTACTCTGTCTTCTCCTCCTGGTGTTGGAATTACTATATTTTGATAAATTGCATCATTATTGTATTGTTTTACACTTCCGTCTGCATTAAGGTCTACGTCTAGTTGAAGTGTACCATCTTGTAAGTATAGTTTTACATTTGATGCATATGTGTCAATGTTCATATCTGATATAGCTCTTGGTGTTACACCAAAGTCTACATTATCTATTGAATATCTATAGTATTCATTATTTTGGTCACCTGTAATATTATTCTTAGTATACTCTATTTCAACTTTCATTGTAGAAGTATAAGCTTCGATAGTATCTAGGTGTTTTCTTGTTTGAACATTTTCTACACCATCCCATTCATAATCCCAAGACCATGAATTGTCAACTGCACCTTGAACTGCATCCCTGTCATTTCCAGCTGTCTTAGCAGATAATTGATTAATTCTAGCTGTCACTTCATCATATGCATCAGAATATCTTTCCGTATTGTTATTTCCTTTAACTCCTGGGTTTGAAGATGCTTCATATGTTACTTCATTGTTATTTCCAACTACATATTTTGCATACCAGTATTTAACGTTGTCTGTATCTGGATTAGCCTTAGTTGATTGATAATATTGTCCGTTAATTCCTCTATGGTCATTTCCTCCATTTACTGAAGTATCTTTCATAATGTTGTTTTGCTCATCTGTATATCCATCACGAGCTGCTTCACCATATACAAATCTTACTGAATAATCTCCTGCAATGTATCCTCTGAATGAATATTCTCCATTTTCACCAGTTACAGTTCTTGCTCTTACGTATTGTGTTCCTCCTGGCTCTACTTCAATTAATTCTACAACAATTCCTTTTAGTCCGTTTTTTGCAATGTATGTTAATAATGTATCATTATATAAGTCTGTACTTGTCTTAACTTTTTCATCAATTGCTTCCCAAACATTACCATTTAATGTTCTGTGGTAGTAACTATTTTTATTATCTGTTAAGTTGTTCTTTAAGTCTAATGCCACTGACCATACATCATCTTGACGAATTGTTTCAATTCTATCTAGTGCTTTTGCAAATCTCTCTGGGTCTTTCTTCTTGTTTTTGTATGCTTCTAGATATTCTACTCTTGCATCTTCATAGTCTTTAACTATAAATGTTCCTGGTTTAGAATCAGAGTCTAAATATCCCATTGCATTGCCATTTGCATCTACTGTTATATATCCATTAACTTCTGCATAGTTGTGAATTGTAAGTGTTTTTTCTAAGTTTTGTGGATCGTTTATTGCTGTTTTAATTATTTCACTTGCCCAAACTTTGTTTCTATCATGTGCATTATTAACCTTGTAGCTTCCATTTTCTCCGTCTTTTCCAAGTTTAATTGTTACATAGATTTCTACTTTTTCTCCATCTACTAAGCTTGGCTCTTGTCCATCTGCAAATGTTACAAATAGTTCAGCATAATCTTTTGTTCCTGTTAATCCTATCAACGATGCTGGTATATATTTTCCACCTGCTGTTGCAGATACTCCTGATAATTCTTGTTTTCCTCCATTTGGAGTTATCTTATAGGCTTCTACACCTTTTAGAGTAGCTCCTGAAGAAGTTGTATATAAATCATTATATCCAAATCTACTGTCAAAGTAGTCTGCAATTTCTGTTAATTTAGTTAATGTATTTGTTGTATTTTCTACTGTTATTTTATATTTTAAATATAATTCTACTTGATCGTCTTGATACCAAGCTAGACCGTTTGAATTTGCATTTTTATTGTAGTTATAGTCTTCTTCATATACATATTGTGTATATGATGTTTTTCCTGTGTTATAGTTATATGTTTCATCA
>CASTFX010000055.1 GCA_949448405.1 uncultured Clostridia bacterium | reverse complement strand
TCCGAAGGGTAGTCTAATATAAGTTGTAAAATAGTACCATTTCATTGGCAAAATTGCCATAGCTCTATTGTTTCCTGTGTTATTTTCCATAATTTTTCTCCTTTGTAATATTGTTATATATAGTTTACCATAGATTTAAATAAAATCAATAGGTAAAAATAAATATATATATTATTTATTTCTGAGCTATTATCCATTCTACAAACTTGCTTTCGCTTAATCTACCTACATTGTACAGTTTACTCTTACGAGTATATTCTTTTTTATAGTTAGCAAGACACTTTTCTAAAGCTTTTATCGATTTATTGTCAATACCTTTTTCTATTGTACGCCTTACTCTCATATACAAGCATTGCCTAGTTCTAATATGTTCATATTTAATAGTATTTGATTTTATGTGTGTTTCTTTTGCTTTATTTCTTCCATATTCCTGACATGTTTTATTGATATTTTGAGGACTTATATTTTGACAATATATTTCATCAGTACGGTTCACAGTTAAAAAGTATTTGTGGCAGTTCTTACATTTTTTTATACATATTTTTTTATCCAATATTAATATAACATAAACGCGAAATAATTCTACAAAGTGAAATATCTCATACATAGTTAAACGTTTAATATTAGCACCATTTTCTAATTGTTCATTGAGAAGATACAATGTATCTATACCATTATTGTTACCAAATAGAGCCCAAAACACCTTTGATGGTGGACTGTATAAAACTATATCTTTCTTATCATAAGTGCTTGAACTCGAATGTTCTTCAACAATATTACAAATATCCTTAAACCCTATTAATAAATCATTAAGATATTCTATTTGTTTTTCAAAAAGAATATTAGAGGTAATTTCATATTTTTCGCCTTTTTCTATCTCTGCTGAATAGTCCAATATAACTCTACGTTTATTTCTATTAGAAACTTGTTCATCTTCAAGTTTTAGAAATTCAAAAGATACTAAGTCATAAAAATTATTAAGTACGATACTCTTTTCATTTTCTATATCACTTATTCTTATATCTTCTGTTTCATCTTCATACAAGTTTGAGTTCAATTTTTCTTCTGGAACACCTCTTTGAGTATCACTTACTCTTTTAGCTGAAATTCTTTTGTCCTTATTGCTCTTTTTATAATCATCCCATTCAAGACTATCTAAGGGTTTCTTTGACTTTTCAATTTCTTTAATAAATTTATTTATATTTTCCTTAATTTTATCTTGATTATTTAAAATATCTACAAGCAACTTTCCACATTTATTATAAATATTTATCCTCTTATCATAAAATAAATTTCTATAAGCTTCTTCTTTATCGAATAGTGTTAAATACATAAATTCCTCCAATATTTTGTTATATACAAGATATTTTTTTATTATCAGATATTCTATAACATAATATTAGTATATTATAATACAAAACATGATATATATCAAGACTTTGATAACAGATAGGAGATGAAAAGTAAATGAATGAAAGTTTAGAAGAAATAGCCAGACAATTAATGAATAAAAAATCTAGAGAATGGAGAGCTAAAAACAAAGATAAAGTAAGAGAGATTAACAAAAGATATTGGTTAAACAAAGCTAAAAAAGAACTAGAAAAGAAGGAGGAATAAGAAATGACAAAAGCACAAAGAGAAATAGTAGAACAGAAGTTAATTCTACTAAATAAAAAAGACATAATGGAGATAACTCGGTTGGTGCGAACGGTGTTGTGAATAACATGTTTGCATACGATAAAGATTTTCCACGGAATAAAGAAGCGGAAAACGCTACCAAGTAGAATTGGGAGCGTTTAAGAAATATTTGAGTGTAAAAAGAACAAATAAAGAAATTTAAAATTGAGGTTAATAGATATAAAGCAAAAAGCAAGATTTTTGCTAATTCTGGAAAATTTAAAAAATCTTGCTTTTATCTACAACTTATTTTAGTTGTTTATAATATTTTAACATACTTTTATATCTTTTACAATGAGAGGAAAGTTAGAAATGTCAAAAGTAAAGTTTACACCATTTAAAACCTATGAAACAGCATTAAGAGTAGAAAACAGAAAAATAATAAATGAGCAGCATGTACGATTGACAAGAAGTTTATTACTAAGTCCAGCATATAAAGACTTAGGCAAAAATGCAACAAAGATACTAAATGCTATGAAATTAATATCTAAAGGCGAAAGTGAATTTACTTTTTCGTCTAGTATAGGCGTGGAATATCTAGGCTTAAGCAAAAAGAGTGAAAAAAGTATAAGAAATGCTATCAAAGAATTAGTGGAACATGGTTTTATAAAATGTACAGCTTTTAGTTCTGGAGCAGGACATGTTCCTAATAAATATACGTTTACTAGTAATTGGAAAGATTGGAAGAAACAGTAATAATATTTAATAAATTTCTTTCTTCCTTTAGCCCATCTCCGATGGTATATATATAGTGTAGGTAAAAGTAACCTGCTAAAAAAGAAAGTATAAGAAGCAAGGAAAACATTGAAATATAAAGAAATAATCTTAAAATTAAGTAGGTAAATATATCCTATCTAAGAATAATAAAAATAAAGTTATTTAAGATTTGATAGGTAAAAATGTCTTATTCATAGGATAAAATTACACCCCAAAAATCAATCTTAAATATACTGAGAATATGGAGTGCTAATGTACAAGCATAAAAAAAGGAGATATTACCTTAGCGTTGACCAATAAAAAAGGTCGGTGCTAATTCATGGTAATACCTCTATTGAAAAAGTGTTTTGTCACTGTACTCTCTGAAAACAAAGCTCCGAGGTTACACACGTCTAATACGGGCAGTGACATAAACTTTAAGAAGGGGCATTGGGCACCTTATAACAAAATTGGAAATAAGGCACTTTAAGCCCTCGCCTTCTTAAATAGTGGAAACTTCTATTCAATCCCACGATAATAATAAATCGTATGAACAAGTACAGTCAAGAAGTTTTTCCTATTAATAATAAGTATAGCACTAAACTATACAAATGTCAAACGAAAAACCTCCTCAATACTTGCCCCAACAGGAGTTGAGTAACAAGTGTGGCGAGAAGGGTTTCTATAAATATTAATATACTATAAAAAGACAAGTATGTCAAATATAACAAAAATAAAGCTGTACTTTAAGAATTGTCTTTATCTTTCCATACAATGTCATATTGGAGTATTTCTGCAATTTCTTGAACTTCTGAATACTTTAAGGTATTCCTGTTTATTTTTGAACTAAGGTTTTGCAAACTATATTCCTTATTATATTTTGATATTAGTTGTTTATGAAGTTCTGTTAAAGTCATATTCCTTTGTACCAAAGCTATTTTAATTTGTTCTCTCATGTTCATTTGTATCACTCTTTTCTCAATAATATGAGTTTATTATATTGTAAATAATATAATTTGTCAATTGTACATTTTAAAAATTATGCAAATATTTTAAAAATATATTGACAAATTAAAACATATATTGTAAAATTTAAACGTATAATTTATATTTAAAATACGTATTTTAACAAAATTATGAAAGGAGCTAACAATAATGAAAATGAATACAAATTTAAAAGAAAATCTACAAGACTTTATCGAAGAACGAATACAAGAGAGTTATTTGATAGTAACAAATGACAAAGAATATAAAAAGCAATTTGAAGAGTGGAAAAAGCTAGAAAGTAATTTTATTAAGCAAATTTCAGACAGGCTAATTATAAATAGCTACTATAATCTAAAAACTTTAGGAATAGAATTAGATGCATATGAAAAAGAAGAAGCATATTTAATAGGCTTTAGAGATAGTACACTCATACATAATAACTGTCTTTTATTTGGAAAACATAGTAATAACTAGGAGGTAACTTAAATGGGTAAAAAACGAGGAAATGGAGAAGGAAGTATAACATTTCACAAAGCAAGTAATAGATATATGGCACAATATACAACAGCAGATGGACAAAGAAAAACAATGTATCAAATGAAAAACGAAAGTTTAACAGAATTTAAAAAGCGATTTACTAAAACTATAAATGATATCAATCAAGGAACATACATTGCAAAGAATAACAAAGTTTTTATAGACTTACTAAAAGAATATGTACAAAGTAAATATGAAACAAATAAAGTAAGTGCTAGAACACATATAAGAGATTTAGAAACTGTCAAACAAATAGAAGAAACATGTAAAGATATTGTAAATATACCTATTCAAAGGATAACAGTAAGTCATATAAGAAAAGTATTGCCTAACTTAACATTATATAGTAATAATAGTATAGACAAGATATATAGGCTTATAAACAAGACATTTAAGATAGCAATATCAGACAGAATAATACCTTTTAACCCTATGGAAAATGAAAGTGTTAGTAAACCAAAATCATCCAAAGCGGATAAACAAGTTGAAGCATTAACCATAGAGGAACACAAAAAATTATTAGAAGTATTAGAAAAGCATGAACATAAATATAACAACATTCTTTTACTGCAGTTATATACAGGTATGCGAATAGGGGAAGTATTAGCATTATCTAATAGAGATATTGACTATAAAAATAATACAATAACTATAAGCAGGACACTAACTAGAGATGAACATGATAAAGTGATTATGGGAGATACAACAAAGACGTTAAACTCTAAAAGAACAATTTTAATGACAGATAAAGTTAAAAGTATATTAAGAAAGATACAGAAAAACAAATAGAAAATATAAATGGTCTACTATTCTATGATAATGAAAAAAATACATATATTACACCAACAGAGGTAAACAGTTATTTGCAAAGGCTTAATAAAAGAGAAAATATTGCTAACAATTTGCATACACATATGTTAAGACATACTTATGCAACAAGGTGCATTGAAAGTGGTATGCAAGCAAAGGCGTTACAAAAGATTTTAGGTCATAAAAAAATACAAACTACACTTGATACATATACGTCAATTTTTAAAGAGTTTAGTGAAAGTGAACTAGAAAAAGTTACAGAATATTTACATGCACAAGGTTTATAAAAAAGCCTATTGCAGTAAAATTGCAGTAAAAGGCACAAAATAAAAGTCTACTATCTAGCATTTAAGCTACTTGTAGACTTTTAGTTATTTGGTGACCCATACGGGAATCGAACCCATGATTCCACCTTGAGAGGGTGGCGTCTTAACCGCTTGACCAATGGGCCATAAATCTTTTATATTTTAGCATATAAAAGGTATAAATGTCAAGAAAAAAATAAATGAATAAATTTTAGCAAAAAGTATTGACAAGTGCTAAAAAAAGATATATTATATTAGCAGTCAATAACTTTGAGTGCTAAAGAGGTGAGATGTATGTTAGATGAGCGTAAAAGAAAAATACTTAAAGAGATAGTAGACGAATATATTGAAACAGCAGAACCAGTAAGTTCAGCTATAATTGTAGAAAAATATGAAAATAATATAAGTTCTGCAACAGTAAGAAATGATATGGCGGAACTTGAAAAAGAAGGATATCTAGAAAAAACACATACATCAAGTGGTCGAGTACCATCTGCAAAAGGATATAGATTATATGTAGATGAACTTTTAAAATATGATAATATTAGTTTAGAAGAAATTAGATATATACAAGAAAAGCTTGAAACAAAAGCAAATGGGATTGAAGATTTAACAAAAATCACAACAACAACACTTTCAGAGATAACACATTATACAACAGTAAGTATTGGACCAAAGACAGCAGGGCAACTTATTGAAGAGATAAAATTTGTCCTTCTAGGAAGTCGAATGCTTATGGGAATAATTATGACAGATACAGGTCTTGTTAAAGAAACAATAATCAAATTTGATGAAGATATAACAGCAGAACAAGTTGAAACTTTAAACTATTTCTTTAATAATAGACTTAAAGGCGAACCAATAGAAAAGATAGATACATCATTAGAAGAATACATTTTTAGAGAACTTAAATATAGCATAAATATTATAAGACCAATAGTAGCTCAAATGAAAAAATTAATAGAGGAAGAAGAGAAAATATATCTAGAAGGAACCAATAAAGCTTTAGAGCTTCCTGAATTTAGAAGTTTAGATTTAGTGAAAAACTTTGTTAATTTACTTGATACAAAAGAAGTTATGCTAGATATTTTAAATACAGGATTTGCAGAAGATATACAAATATATATAGGTGACGAAAATGATAATGAAGATTTAAAAGATTTTAGTATAGTTACATTCAAACATGCAGTTGGAGATAAAGATTTAGGAACAATAGGGATAATAGGACCTAAGAGAATGAATTATTCAAAAGTTATTTCAGTAATGAAATATATAAGTAAGAAGCTTAATGACGATTTTAAGGAATAGCAGTTTATATAATTTAAGAAAGGAATGGAAATAATAATGGAAGATAATAAAGAAAATGATATACAAGAGGAAATAAAAGTAGAAGACAATTCAGAAGTTGTTAGACTTCGAGAAGAGATAGATAATACAACAGATAGATTAAAAAGACTTATGGCAGAATTTGATAATTTCAAAAAAAGAAATGCAAAAGAAAAAGAAATGCTATATAGTTCAGTTTTAGGAGATATAGTAAATGGACTTTTACCAGTTCTAGACAATCTAGAAAAAGCAGCAAGTGCAGAAACAGATGACACAAACTACAAACAAGGAATAGACTTGGTTTTGAAACAATATATAGATGTTCTTTCATCTTTTGGAGTAAAAGCAATAGATAGCATAGGAAAAACTTTTGATCCAGAACTTCACGAAGCAGTTAGTATGGTACAAGATGAAAATTTAGGAGAAAAGGAAATAAAAGAAGAATTTAGAAAAGGATATAAGCTAGGAGATAAGGTGATTAGGCATGCAATGGTAATTGTTGCTAATTAATCAAATGAAAAGCTTCGTTCTACTTTGTTATTCTTCAAAAGAAAATCCTCAGTGTACAGCTAGTATGCCTCTGGTATTTCTTTCTTGAATGCCTAGTATAACTTGCTTTTGATTAGAAAGAGTTATTAATATTTAAAATATAAATTTACAAAAGATAATAAATTAATACAAATAAATTTTTAGGAGGAATTTAAAATGGGAAAAATCATAGGAATTGACTTAGGAACAACAAACTCATGTGTAGCAGTTATGGAAGGAGGAGAACCAGTAGTTATAGCTAATGCAGAAGGAAATAGAACAACACCTTCAGTTGTAGCATTTTCAAAAAATGGTGAAAGACTAGTTGGTCAAATCGCTAAGCGTCAAGCTGTTACAAACCCAGATAACACAATTATATCAATAAAAAGAGATATGGGAACAAACAAGAAAGTAAAAATTGAAGGAGATGAATTTACTCCACAAGAAATATCAGCAATGATACTTCAAAAATTAAAAACAGATGCTGAAAATTATTTAGGACAAAAAGTAACTCAAGCAGTTATAACAGTTCCAGCATACTTTAGTGATAGTCAAAGACAAGCAACAAAAGATGCAGGAAAAATTGCAGGACTAGAAGTTCTAAGAATTATAAATGAG
>CASTFX010000054.1 GCA_949448405.1 uncultured Clostridia bacterium | reverse complement strand
ACACCGTTCTACATCAGTATAATTTTCACAAGAATCTGCTTTAAGTGCTGCAGCTAAGTATGCAGCTGTTGTATCTGAGCCACCTCTTCCTAAAGTAGTATAATTATTATTTTCATCAATTCCTTGAAAACCTGTAACTATTACTATTTTATTCTGTGCAAGCTCTTTTTCAATTCTGTCTGTTTCAATCTTTGTTATTTTTGCATCCCCATAGTTATTATCTGTTAACATTCTTACTTGAAATGCATTTAAAGATACTGCTGGTATTCCAAGTTTTGAAAATGCCATTGCCATTAAAGAAACTGTTATCTGTTCTCCAACTGTAAATAACATATCCATTTCTCTTTTTGGCATATTGGGGTTAATTTCTTCTGCAAGTTTTATAAGTTCATCTGTGTGTTTTCCCATTGCAGAAAGTACTAAAACAATTTTGTTTCCTTTCTGATAATCTTCTATACATCTATTTGCTACATTAAAAATTTTTTCTTTATCTGCAACAGATGTACCTCCAAATTTTTTTACCATTAACATTTTAGGTCTCTTCCTTTTATGCTATTATTCATTTATGAAAATAATAAGATATTAATCTAGTTATTCATACTATATTATATTATTAATTATAAAAAAAGGTTTGTCAATATTTTTTATATAATTTTTGGTAATTGCTTTTTTGCTCCTGTATAACCGAGTTTGTATAGATAATCAATTTTACTTGTATCCAATAATGACATATGACTACTTTTTATTTTAATAATATCTTCTGCTCCAGAAAGTTCATAATTTGAAAGTTCGTGAGACAAAATCCCAATTGCACGTCCTATGACCTCTATTATATTTATATAATCATCCTTTTTGATATTTTCTTCAAATACTATGCTTATTACCTTATCAGCACCCATCAATTTAGTTTCTTTCCAAGGAACATTCTCTCTTATTCCTCCATCAATAAGTTCAGTATTTTTGTATTTGCAAGGACTAAATATGCCAGGATAACTACAACTTGCATGGACAGCTTTACTAATATCTATGTCGTTTATGTACTCAATATTATCATTATATGTATGCCTATTACTAGAAGAGGTAAAAATGTATGTCTTTCCATTATGTAAGTCTACACTTGGAATAATAAGAGGCATTTTGATTTCACTTATTTTAGATATTCCTTTTTTTGAACATAAGTCTTTCATAAGTTTTTCTATTTTATCCCCATTGTTTAATCCTTGTATTAAAACTTTTCTTTTAAAAATCAATCCAAATACTAATTTTAAAGCATTGTTAATACTAATATAATTTATTTGTGAGCAATACTTTTTAAATATATGATATATTTCATCTGCTGTATATCCGAACAGCATGTAATGAAGCGACAATACTTCCTGATGAAGTTCCTGAAATATAATCTACTTTTATATTATTTTCTTCCATATATTTTAATACCCCAATATGAGCAGCTCCTTTTACCCCACCACCTGCAAGGCATAATCCAAGTTTCATAAAAACCTCCATATCATTTTAAGATATTTTAGTTTATTATTTTTAGGGAAAATTTGTGAAAAATAAAGTAGCCAAAGTAAAATGGACGAGAATAACTCGCCCATATATGTCTTTTCAATTTTATTTCATAGAAATATGTATATTATTTACTTCTGCTTTTAATTCTCTTGATACAATGTTTTGAACCTGAGCTATCACATCTTGTGTTAAGTTTTCCTTTCCTATTATTACACTTATACTTTCTCCATTAACAAATATAACATTTTCAGTAAAGCCTTTTGTTGTAAGTAAGTTTTCCGCTATCATAATTGCATTTTGCAGTTCATTTATATTATTTATTTCTTGTTCTGCAATTGATTTTTGTTCACTATAACCACTCGAAGTTCCTAGTACTTCTTGATATCTTTCTATCATCTGAGAATACATTATATTTCTTTCAAGTTTTGAAGTTGTAAAATAATCTCTTCCAGTATTTTCTATTTTAGGTGTTGCTTCTTTTTCTATTTCTGTTTTTACTTCAGTAACTACGTTTTCAGTTTTAGTTTCTTCTACTACATTTGTATTTACAAGTTCTGCATCACCAATACTTGCTAAGTCTACAGTATTTTGCGCATCAGCCGAAGTTTCAGATACATCTGTATATGTAGATGAATAGTTTAAATAGCCTGCTGTTATTAACATTAATGAGATAACTAAAAGAGCCAATTGATTTTTCTTAAAAATTTTCATAATAACCTCCATTTGAGCTAGTTTTAGCCCTATAATCTTTATTAATTCATACTAAATACTTGGATTTTATGTGTTGGTACACCTGTTACAGCTTCTACAGCAGCTATTATATTTGTTTTCACATTTGCGTCATTTACCCCTTCTGCAGTAACAATTACTCCTTCTACTTTTGGATTTATAATAGTTTGGGTTGCTGGAACATTAGAGCCGTTTTCATCTGTGAAGATGACTTCCTTTTTTATATTCTCTTCAGCAGAAGTTCTTGTTCCTCCACTAGAATCAGTTTCTGTTGTTGATGAAGCTTCTTTATTTTCGTTATACATTGCAACAATTTCAGAAGATTGAGAGTAAGTTACTAATACTTTTACTCTCCCGTACACCTGACATTGTTTCCAAAATACTCTCTATTTTTCCTTCTAATTCATCTTTATTTGAAGATTTTTCTGTTACTTTAGTTTCTCCAGCAAGTTCTTTATATGCACTGTCTACGTTTTCTTTAGGTTTACTGTTATCTTTTAAAATTACATTTATAGCAATTAGAGTAATAATCAGTATTATTAAGAATGCTACTAAGTTTTCTATCTTTTTCTTATCTTTTTTTCCTTCTGATTTTTCTTCAGTATTTTTCATTAGCATTTTTTTAATTTTATTCATTTGTTCTTTAAACATTTAAAATTCCTCCTATATAGAATTTATAATGATTTTTTCATATTCTATATTGTATTTTTCTTGAAGAGTATTTTTGAGGTTATTTATCTCTTGTTTTGATAAACTAGAACTTAGATTAGAATTACCGATTTCTATTTTGTTTACTTGTATGCTATTAGTTTCTTTTGATTCTTTCGATTTTTTTACATTAAGCTTTATGTTTTCTAGCTCTCCAGTTTCTAAATTAATATTTAAAGAGAGGTTTTCTAGTTTTAGGCTCATTTCTTCTAAATCCTTTTTCAGTTGCTTTTCAAGTTCTTTTGTATATGTATCTTCTATCGAATTAGTAGAAGCTAAATTCAATTTCTTTTCTAATACTTTATATTCTTCAGTATTATTGAAATAGTTTTCATATTTCGAATAATCAATTTTAAGCTCGCCACCGAGATATAAAGTTAAGAACTGGCGATATAATAGTATATAATATATATATTCCGATTATTGTTTTAATGTATTTTTTTGAATTTCCTTTTGGCAAGATTATTTCTAGAATTGTTGCAATTATTACAGCAATAATTAGCTGTTCTGCCCATGAACTTATATTATTTATCATCTGTACATCATCCCACTATTAGTAATTTTTATAACTAGAGTTAGTCCTATAACAAGCATAGCAGATATTACACATACCATTCCAAGTAATACTTTGAATGTTCCACCTATTTGTTCCAATACAGATACGATTTTTTTGTCTGCAATAGGTTCTGCAAGTGCTCCTGCGAGATTAAAGGATATGGACATTATCATTAGTTTTATTATTGGAAGTACACATATAGATAAAACTACAAATATTCCAACAAAACCTACTGCATTTTTTAGTATGTTACTACAACCTAAAATTGCATCAACTGTTTCTCCTAAGAATTTTCCAACAACTGGTATTGCTGTTGTAACAACTGCTTTTGTTGTTTTTATTGTGAGTCCGATCTACACTACTTGTAAGTGTTCCCTCTAATGATAAAACACCGTACAAATATTGTAAGAACTATTCCTAATGCCCAAACAACACTTGATTTAAAAAATTTAGATAGTTTATTAATTTGGATTTTATCTGATATTTGTGATATTATTCCAAGTGAAGTTCCAACTAATATAAGTGGTAGAAATACTGATGATATAATATTTCCGTACAAAAGTTATTACTAATAGTAAAACTGGTTGTATGGTGGAAGCGGTTACTATATTACCAGTTGCTATCATTAGGGCAAGTAAAATTGGTAAAAGAGAATTTAAAAAACCTACTAGACTACTTACAGTGTCTTTAATCATTACTATTACTTGAGAAAAGCTTGTCATAACAAGAGTAACAATTAATATATATTGTACGTAATAAGTTATTTCACCAATTTCTCCGATTTCCCATTCCATCACTTATGCTTTTAATTATTCCATGTATTACTATGATAATGAGAATATATCCAAGGGTTTTAATTGTGTTTAATACCTCATCGCCTACTAAGTTTAATATACTATTTAATAATCCTGGGATTTCTATTTCTCCTGATATTGCACTATTATATATAGATTCTAAATCAGTATCTTTAAAAGTATCTTTTGTGTAACTTTCTGCTTCTTTTATGAAATCAGATATACCTAAACTTTCTTCTTGTTCTTTCATAGTTTCATTTGTTTCTGTGGCATATACTGCTCCACTTTGAATTGCTAGAAGAAAAGATATTATAAATATTATCTTTTTCATATTATCCTCTTTCTCTTTTGTTAAGGCAAAATTTTAAGTACAGTTTCTAACATTGATGATATTATAGGGATTGATAAAGTAACAATTATTACTTTACCTCCTAAATCGACTTTAGAGCTTATTGCATTTTCACCTGCGTCTTTACATATACTTACTGCAAACTCTGTTAAAAATGCAATTCCTGTGATTTTTAGGAGTATTTTAAGAAATTCTTGACTAGTACCATTCATTTTGCTCGCGAGATTTGTTAAAAGATTTACTATCCCTGAGATTTTATCAAGAAGCAAACATAAAATTAAGGCAGTTGCAATTAGAGAAATATAAACAGCAAATTCTGGCTTATATTGTTTAATTATTATAATAACTACTACTGCACATATCGCAATACCTATAATTTTTACTATTTCCATATGTACTTTTCTCCTATAAATCGAATATTGTTCTTACTGTATTAAATAGAGTACTTATTTCCTGAATTACCATAGTAAGAACAATTACAAGTCCTGCAAGGGTTGTCATCATTGCTTGGTCTTCCCTTCCTGCTCGTACTAATACTTGATGTAATACAGCAACTAATATTCCAATTGCAGCTATTTTAAATAGTAAATCAATGCTCAAAATTTCCGCCTCCTTTTTATATAAGTATTATAACTATTGCAAGTCCTACGATAATTCCTAAATTTTTATATAGTCTTTCATTCTTATACCTTTCTTCTTCTGCTTTTTGAATTTGAGTATCAATAGAATTTTTAAGAAGCTCTATTTCACTTAGTTGTCCTTCTACATTTGTTTTTCCTAGTAGCTTTTCTAGTGTTTTTAAAACATTTATATCTTCTATATCCATACTTGTACTAGAACTTTTTAAAGCATAACTCCAAGCTTCTCCTGCTGAAAGCTCTTTCATTTTTTGACTTGAAGTTCTAAAGATTTCACCTATACCGACCGAGAGAAATTTGTTGATATATCTTCAAAGATGTGTGGAAGCGGTTCGTATGTATATCTAATCTTAGTTTCAATTATATTTAGAGCATTTCTTATTTCTTTTAAATCTTTGACTCTGTTTTTGTATTTATTGGCAAGGGCTAGTCCTAAGAAAGTAGCTGTAGAGAATATAAATAGAAGTATTATTCCTTTTATAACTATCATGTTTAAATCTCCTATATATATTTTAATGTAATATATATATATTCAATAATTTGTATTTTAGAACAATTATTTAAAATTTGATTTTATGTAAAATATATGGTATAATTAAAGTGCATTAATTAGGAGGAGTGATTCCATTTGGCAGATATTCATATCAATGAAGATACTCGCAAAATTTGGCGGGTAAAGTTTGGGGATATAATCGATAACATGGTTGACGCAGCAATCCAAATTGCTGATTCAAAAGCTGACGAAATTTGGGTGAAGTTTGGCAAGGCTAATGCTATTGACTTGTCCAGCTGCACCTATGATATGCAGTTTCGCGATGATACAAAACGGTTTAAAAATAAAACTTCTAAGAGAATCGTTACTATCACTTTATCGGTTATCCAAAACTAAAACACTTTATAGGGGCTGTGTCTATTACAGCCCCTACGGTGTTTCTATATATATTTTTGATACTTGTCCTTTGATTTTACTATCAAGAAAAATTATTTTTTCAAATAGTTTTAAATCTAACATTTTTTTAAATATAGGATTTTGTTTAAGTTGAGTAATATTACTACCATGTGCTGTAAAAATCCCATTTACGCCAGAGCATAAGGCATAATTTATAGCCTCAATATCGTCTATATTTCCTATCTCATCTGCAACAATTGCTTTTGGAGACATGCTTCTAATTAGCATTTCTATTCCAAGACTTTTCTTTATATTATTTAAAATATCTGTTCTAATACCTAAATCATTTTCTGCCTTTCCTCTATACATTGCCGATATTTCTCCTCTTTCATCTACAACACTAACATTTATTCCGATTGAATTCTTTGGTTCCATCACTTATAGTTTTAATCAAATCTTTAAGTATTGTGGTTTTCCCTGTTCCTGGAACGCCTACAATCAAAGTATTATAAACTCTATTTTCATCAAAATTTAATATATGACCAATTATATTACTAGCTGCACCTTCAATTTGCTTTGATATTCTAAAATTCAGACTAGATATATATGAAATGTTTTTTACTTTTCCATTTTCAGTTACAATTTCTCCTGTTATTCCAACTCTATGTCCTCCTTTAATTGTTATATATCCGACTGCATATTTGATTTTGATATGAGTATATGGAATTATCACATATCTTTTGGAGAATATTTAGGAGTTCATCACTATTTACTTTATACTCAAGTATTCGCTCATGACTAATAAAGCTTAGAATTATATTGTTATTTACTCTGATTCTAATTTCTTCTAAGTTATTATTCATATACTGATATAAAATTTCTGAAATATTTTTTGGAAAAAATTCTAAGATTTCAAACATTTTTTATCCTTTTCCTTTGTATACTATTAATATTATATGAATCAAAAATGTTTTTAGAACAAAAAAATTACCCAACAGTCTTAATAGTTGAAACTGCTGGGGTTATATCTATAATTTAAATTTTATTCATTCCAATTGTGGAATACTTCTGATACATCGTCTAATTCATCAAGCTTTTCAATTAGTCTTTCCATTTTTTCAGCACCTTTTTCGTCTAAATCTACATATGTTGTTGGTATCATTTGAACATCTGCTTCTGCAAATGTTAATCCTTTTGATTCTAAAGCTTCTCTGACACTTGAAAAATCTTCTGGTGAAGTTGTTATTTCATAATATTCATCTTCTGACGAAAAGTCTTCTGCTCCACAATCTAATGCAAGTAACATTAAATCGTCTTCTGACATCGAGATACTTTCTTTCTCTATTATTATTACACCTTTTCTATTGAACATATATGATACACAGCCTGTTGTC
>CASTFX010000053.1 GCA_949448405.1 uncultured Clostridia bacterium | reverse complement strand
GTGTACAATTCAAAGATAGTAGATTATGCAGTAAATGGAGAAACAGACTATGCAGGAGAAGCAGTAAAAGAAAATGAGATAATGAGTGGAACGGAAAGCCTAATAGACAGCACAGTAAAGAAAATAGAGGACATACTAGGAGGAAAAACACCACCAAAGCCAGAAGGACCAGGCCCACAAAAAGGATTAACAGGAGAACAGCTAAAAGAAAAAATAGGAGCATATGTAAATTACACACCAGATACTCCATTAGATGTAACATATAGCACTATGCAAGATGGGACAGAAAGAAGTGGAAATGGAACAACGCAAACAATATCAAAAGATAATAGTTTAAAATGGAGAATAATGAATGCAGAAGGAGACAAAGTAACGTTAGTATCAGAGACAATACCAACAGGAGATTTAACATTAAATGGAGCAGATGGATATAATAACGGAGTAAAGTTACTAAATGATGCATGCAATAGTTTATATAAAAATAGTAATTTAGGAGCAACAGGAAGAAGTGTAAACGTAGATGATATAAATGGACTTATGGGAGTAACGCCATCAACGACACTAAATAGTAATTATGGAAAAGAGTATACACCAAGTAATAAGTATTGCCCAAATATATTCCAGTATGAGAAATGGGTAAGTATAAATGGAATCTATACAGGAAGTTTAGGACTATCAGACCAAAGTAGCTGGTATAGTGGGAGTGAGTATATAAGTACACTGAAAGGAAAGTACTCATACTACAACTATACACTAAGCGCATATAAAGAGGCAACTACAATACAACACGCCCTAGCTACAGGACAAACAGGAAATGTAGGTTCAACCTCGCACGCGGCGTACTGGCTTGCTTCGCGCTGCGTTCGCCTGGATAGCGACCGTGCAAATTCTAATTTGTTCTATGTGGTTGGTGGTCGTATGGATGCCAGCGCCTTACACTATTCTGACGGCTGGATTAGTGGCCCTAGCTCTACACTTCGCCCATGTGTTGAAATCGACCTAAATAAAGCTAACATAGGAGAAACAGGTTCAGGAGAAAGTACAGACCCATACAGTATAGCCATAAGATAAGAATTAATCAAAAAGTAATAAGAATATATAAAATAATAAATATAAAACAGAGGGGGCCTTTCAAGTAAAACTTGAAAGACCCCTTCCATTTTTGGTCTATAGCCCGCTAAGTCAAACGCTGGATTTATGCTCCCATATTCTTAGGGAGGAAAATTTTTCCGAGACTTGAAGAAACAGAAAGTGCACAAGGCCACGACAGCGATAGACAAAATGCTGGCGGCAGCGTAGATGCGGTGGGACAAAGAGCAGATGCCATAAATGTGGTCGATTCTTTGCTTGTTCCGGTAATTTTCGCTTGTGTGCTGCATTTTCATTACTCCTTTTCTAAACAGATGGCCTATAGCGAACTATAAAAACATTGAACCTCGCAAAAAGCAAGAAACAATGAATTTATACAAAGTTAACTTATGTTAACGTACGTATATTATAACATATATTATGTAAAAACACAAATATATACACTTTAAGCTAAATCTTTTTTTATCTTATCAATTGCAAAGGCAGAAACAAGGAAAGAAGCTGCGAATGATAATGACAAATGCACTATTTCTAAACCTATGTAATAAATAAAATTAGAATGAGAAACTGATATGTAATAGGTCAAAAATAAAGCACCAATAATTGAAACAGTCAAAGAGAAATATAAACCATTAATCATAAGTTTCTTTATCTTAACATCAAAATTTTTATATACATTTATTAAAGTATCTAACATAAAAAACACCTCATAATTATGTTAACATAATTATGAGGCAAAATCAAAGGTAATTTCTGTAATTAATAAGGTAAGAATTTATAAATAGCTTCTGCAAAACCACCATTTTCAACAGAATTTTTAGTAACAAAACTTGCATAACTTTTAACAGTATCATTTGCATTATTAAGTGCAGCACCAATACTTGAAGCCTTAAACATATCTATATCATTTATATTATCACCGATAGACAATATATTTTCTTTTTGTAAATGTAGATAATTACTTAATATTTGAAGAGCACTACCTTTTGTAACATTATTAGGCGAAATATCTAGATATTCATACTCTTTATCAATTACTAAGTCTTTATAAATACCAGTTTTACATATATGATTAATAGTAAATTTATCTGATTGTTCTAAATCTCCTTTAACTCCTAAAAGATTAGAAGTAGAAGATAAAATTAACTTTAAAATAGGAGTATTAGTATTCTCAATATAATCTAAAACTGAAGGTACAATTTCAAAATTAACTTCATTAGGAAATAGTATAGAATTTCTTAAGTCCATATATAAAGGTTTAGAAGTAATAATACTATTTTCAGTATATGCATGAATATGTAAGTTATATTTTTTTGCAACAGAAAGACAAGGCTGTATTTCATCATGAGAAAGAACAGCCTTAGAAATTTCTTTTCCAGTAGTTAAGTCAATTATTTGACTTCCATTACCAAAAATTCCAAAACTCGCATGAAGCTTTTGGCAAAGGTCTTTACTAAGTGCATAAGTTTTACCAGTACAAATAACTAAAGGAATGTTTCTTTGTTTTAAGTCATTAATAGCTTTTAAATTATCTTGCGAAATAGAGTTATTGTCAGATACAATAGTACCATCTAAGTCGCTTGCAATTAACTTAATCATAATTCCTCCATAACCTATATAATTATACTACAAAAGTTATAAAAAGTCAAAAATATTAGAAAAACAAGTGTCATAGCGAGAATTTGAAAATATAATATAACTATGATATAATATGACACCATAAAGGATGAGTGATAAATAAATGGATAATTCTTTAAAATTTAACGAGCTTAGAAAAAAGTATACAGAATTTATATATGAAGATTATGAAATGGAAGAAAATGAAAAAGAAATAATATTAAAATACAAATTTGAAATCCCAAATCTTGCTAAATTTAACCCAAAAGTAACAATATTAAAAAAGGATATAAACTTCAAAAAAATACAAGGAAATAAGATAGAAAATATGGTGTTTTCTATGGGGCTTATTGAATTAATAAGTTACTGGAAATGCACGTGTTCTCCAAGAGTTATAATAAAATGTGGAAGTCTAAATGAAGAACAAATTAAGTGGATTAAAAAGTTATATTTTTATGGATTAGGAGAGCTATTTTTTACGAATGAAATAAAAACTGATATAGAGAGTTTCATGGAGATTACTTGCACTGTAAACAAATTAGATATAGAAGATGAAGAAGATAATTTAAGTGGATACATAGTTCCAATAGGAGGAGGCAAAGATTCTGTTGTAACATTAGAAACATTAGAAATAGATAGAGAAAATAACTTTGCCCTTATTGTAAATCCAAAAACAGTAACATTAGAATGTGCAAGAGTAGCAGGATTTAGTGATGATAACATAATTGAGGTGTATAGAACAATAGATAAAGAACTACTTAATTTGAATAGTAAAGGTTTTATAAACGGACACACACCTTTTTCATCAATGCTTGCTTTCCTTAGCTATTTTATAGCATACATAACAGGCAAAAAGTATGTAGCACTATCAAATGAGTCAAGTGCAAATGAGTCAAACGTGCTAGGAGAAAAGATAAATCATCAATATTCTAAAAGCTATGAATTTGAAAAAGATTTTGAAGATTATTCAAAAAAATATTTAAAAGGATCTGTAAAATATTTTAGTTTCCTAAGGCCATTAAATGAATTGCAAATAGCAAAAATATTTGCAAAACATAAGAAATATCATAAGATTTTTAAAAGTTGTAATAGGCGGAAGTAAAGAAGAAAAATGGAAATGGTGCTGCGAATGTCCTAAGTGCTTATTTGTATTTATTATGCTTAGCCCATATCTATATAAAAAGGAATTAGTAGAGATATTCGGAAGTGATTTATTCGAAGATAAAGAACTTTTAAAAACATTTATAGAACTCACAGGAAATGGAGATACAAAGCCATTTGAATGTGTAGGAACTTTTGAAGAAGTAAACTTTGCAATAAGTCTAACCATATCAAAGTTAGAGGGCAACCTTCCATATTTACTTAAATATTATAAAGACAATTTTGAGTTATCAAATATAGAGGTAGATATTACAAAAAGATTTAACGAAGAAAATAATTTAACAAAAGAACAAATAGAATTAATTAAAAAGGAGATATATAATGATTAATAAATTAGTAGAATATCTAAAAGATAAAAAAATACTAATTCTAGGATTTGGGTTAGAGGGAAAGTCTACATATAAATTTATAAGAGAATATCTAAAAGATAAAACAATATATATTGCTGACAAAGATGAAGACTTTGAAAAGAAATTTGATTTTTTAAGTAATGATAAAAATGTCATAGTTATAAGTGGAGAAAAGTATTTAGAAGAGCTTGATAAATACGACTTGATAATAAAAACTCCAGGAGTATCTTTTGTACGGAATAGATACAAGTAAATTCATAAGTAAAATAAAATCTCAATTAGAATTATTATTAGAATTTTTTAATGTATATACAATAGGAATAACAGGAACAAAAGGAAAGAGCACTACAAGTACATTAATATACCAGATAATAAAAAATCAGGGGATAGAATGTATGCTACTTGGAAATATTGGAACACCAGTATTTGAGCATATAGACGAGATAAAAGAGAAAATGATATTAGTTTTAGAAATGTCATCACACCAATTAGAGTATATGGAACAATCTACAAACATTTCTATATTACTTAATATATATGAAGAACATTTAGACCACTACGAATCTTTAGAAAAATACGCAGATGCAAAGTGCAATATATTCAAATACCAAAAAGAAAAAGATTATTTCTTATATAGTCAGGATAATGAGCTCTTACAAAAACAATTGCAAAAATATGAGATAAAAGGAAATCCATATAGAATATCAATGGAAGACACACAAGAGGAAGAAAATAAAGCAATTATAAAAGAAGGTAAGGTATATCTAAACAAAAAAGAAATTTACAATACGACAGATAAAAGAAATTTATTGGGAAGATACAATATAAGTAACATTATGTTTGCATTAACAGTAAGTGAAATATTAAACTTAGATTTACAAAAAACAATAGAAACTATAAATACATTTGAGCCACTACCACATAGGATAGAAAAGGTTGGAGAATATGGAGGTATCATGTTCTATAATGATTCAATTGCAACTATACCAGAAGCAACAATAAATTCAATAGAAGCACTTGAAAAAGTAAATACATTAATAATAGGAGGTATGGATAGAGGAATAAGCTTTGATAAATTTATAGAATACTTAAATAACAGCCAAATTGAGAACCTTATATGTATGCCAGATACAGGACATAAAATAGGAAAAGAAATTTCTAATGAGAACATAAAAGTATATATAGTAGAAACCTTAGAAGAAGCAGTAAAGAAAGCAAAAGAAGTAACAAAAAACGATTCAGTATGTTTATTATCACCAGCAGCAGCAAGTTATGGCTTTTTTAAAAACTTTATAGAAAAGGGAGAAAAATATAAAAAATTAGTTAGAGAAAATTAGGGAAAAGCTAAAGTGGAGAATATATAATGAAATGCGTAGAAGAGAATATGAAAAGACAATTAGAGTTATCCATACCATCTGCAATAGAATGCATAATAGTAACATTAATATCAATGGTAGATACATTTGCAATTTCATGCTTAGGAAGTACAGTGATAGCAGCAGTTGGAGCCATGGTATCAATCATACATTTTTTAAACTTAATAGTAAAGGCGGTACAAGTTTCAAATAATGTTACTATAGCAAGAGAAATTGGAAGTCAAAATAATGAAAAAATTAAGATAACTACAGGAACAGCAATAGGATTAGGGATGATTTTTCAAGGAATTTGCATATTATTAACAATTAGTCTTAGTCATTTTATACCTATAGTTTTTAAAGTGGATAGTATTTGTTTGACATACTTATATATAAGATTAATTGGAACCATACCAGCTACAATAAGCACAATTCTTTCTGGACACTTACGTACGATACGGAAAAACAAAAGAAACAATGAATGCAAGAATAATATCTTTAATATTAAATATCATTTTAGACTATTTAGCTATACGATTTAATTATGGTGTTAGTGGCGTAGCATGGGCTACAGTTATCATCGAAACAATATACACGATAATAGTATATAGATTAGCAAAAGATACTGTTAAATATACAATGGATAAAAACATATTAAAAGATTTATTGAATTTAACAAAACATGGTGTTGTTGATAGAATTTTTGATAGAGGTGGAAAATTAGTATTAGATATAATATTATCAAGACTAGGAACTTACGAGTATGCAGCACATGTCATATTAAAACAAATAGAAGATTTTGCTAATGACTTTTGCTATGGATTTGGAATAGGAATTACTACAAATGTTGGAATAAAATTAGGAAAGAATGATAAAAAAGAAATTGAAGAATTGAAAAACGTAATTAACAAAACAATTATAGCATTGATGTTAATTGTACCTATCATCATGTTTATAGCAATAGTGCTTCTTTTACCAGTGCTAATAAAGGAACAAGAAGCATTAATAGTAGGATATAGTGTAGCTCCTTTGGTAGTTTTATATTCATTATTAATACCAATAAGATATAAATATTCTAGTATAATTTCAGGAATGAAGGAATTAAAATATAATGCACAAGTTTCAATAATAACAAATACTTTAAAAGTATTGTTAGCATATATTTTATGCAAGTATATAGGAGTAAGTGGTGCTTGGATTGCATTTATAATTAGTTATATCGCAATAATCTTTTCATTAAAAAGGAAAATAAGAATTTCAGAAACTTTTCTAGATAAAAATGAGAATATATATAATATTAGTAAAAATTAATAATCGTAGAAAGTGATAGAATAATATGAATAAAGAAGAGGTAGAAATAAAAAATATAAGAGAAGATAGTTCATATGAAATAACAGAAAATAATCATAAGATAACAATGGTAAATTATTTAGATGTAAATGAGATATATTCTGACTTGTTTAAAAAGTTAGGAGAATAGGTATATACTATAAATTATAATAATAGTTAAAGAAAGTTAAATGTTGAATTTTACATAAAATCATGATAAAATATATATTATGTCTCAAGCACATGCCAAGGCAAATAGCAGAAATCCAAAAAATACTATCTTCTAACAAATTAAGGGAGGACTTTATAATGTTTTTGATTTCTCGCAAACGCACACCTGATCAGATGAGGTGGGAAAGGAGCGTTGTTACAGTTGAAGGGGATACATCAAAGAGAGGACTTATCAATTCCCTGGAAATTGGCAACTATCCAAAGTGGACAGAGAGTGGTGAAAAGGTAATTTATACACCGCTTGAAACAAAGCTCTACCTTTTGGATTACCTGATGGTGGTTCATAAAGAAGAGACCATCCCAACAGTACAGCAGGTCTTGGAGGCGTTTGAACAAGCTCCAGATGATATCCGGGGCAAAGCATACGCTTTTGAGTTCCAACATGGATTCTATGACTTTGCTGCAACTGACTTCTTCGATTTAGAAGAATTGGGAAAGTGGGTGACATTTGTTGCGGTGTTCACCAAGGAAGACACTGGAAAAGAACTTCCAGGAGTAAGACTGAAGTTTAGCCAACCCATTGGCATAGCCAATTATCAATGGGAGTTGCTATGCAGAAAGTATTCTGCTCCACCCTACGATTACAT
>CASTFX010000052.1 GCA_949448405.1 uncultured Clostridia bacterium | reverse complement strand
TGGGAATAGAAATGTCAAAACTAACCTTCATATTGCTTCTATTAGGTGCAGCAGAATTTATACTTGTATCATACATTACAAAGAAAATTTTTACAAAAAAAACAAAGCATGAAACAGAAAAAATTAAGATGAAGAAAATAGAAATTCCAAGGTGGATAACGCTAGCGGTAATTTTTTGCTGCCTAATGGTAATTTTCTTCCAATTTGTTGTAGTATTAAACATATCAACAAGATATGAGCCATTTTCAGGCTTTTCAAGAGCTCTAACTGTATATAAAGAACACACATCATATAATAAAGACGTATCACTTCCAAGCTCTTTAACAATGATGCAATGTTTTGTACTAGCTGCAGCATTTTCATACACATTAATATTTATGAATAATTTCTTCCTAAAAAAAGAAAGAGAAGAAAAATTAAGATATATAAAAGAAAACTGGATATATCTCGTTCCAGGGGTATTATTTGTAATTACATATTTAATACAGTCAAACAGAGGAATGATAATAGACTTTGTCGTTGGTGTTGTTACGATTGGAATACTTCTATGGTCACAAAGTAAAGAATGGAAGAAGACAATTAAGATAAAATCAATGATAAAACTTGGAATAGTAGGAGTATTAGGACTTATAATCTTCTATTATAGTGCAGCAGTAGCTGGAAGAATTAATACAAAAGGCATGCTTGATTACATTACATTCTATTGTGGAGGCTCAATAGAATGCTTCAACCAATATGTAAAAAATGATAAACAAATAAAAATGGTAAGAGGAGAAGAGACCTTCTATAGTCTTATACTAAATTTAGACTCTGTTGGGATTACAGACTATGAATTAGGGGACAGAGAAACAGGACACTTAGAATTTTTATTCCATGAAGGTAACTTAGTCGGAAATATATACACAGCATACAGAAGATGGTTAAATGACTATGGAATACTTGGAATGATAATACTACAAGGAATTATGGCAGCGGTTATGACCTTATTATATGAGAAAATAAAGCATAACAGTGGAAAACTTGGCAATATATGGATACTAATGTATGGATATTTGTCATACACAATATACATGCACCCTATGGATGGCTATTTATACTTCGAAGTATTAAGTAAGGCAGGAATAGCAAGATTTGGAATAACAGTAGTAGGATATTACGTACTAGAAAACTGGAATAATTTGGTAAATATATCTAAAGAAAAACTATGCAAATTAGGAATATTAAAGAAAGAAGAAAATGAAATTTCAGAAGATAAAAAGAAAGTATTAGTATTTGGAATAACAGAAAATCCAGGTGGTGTAGAAAGTGTAATAATGAATTATTACAGACACATAGACAGAGAAAAAGTACAATTTGACTTTCTATGTAATACAGAAGTTGTAGCATATGAAGACGAGATTTTGTCACTTGGTGGAAAAGTATATAGAATAACAGCAAGAAGCAAAGATAGAGAAAAATACACTAAAGACATGACAGAGTTTTTCGAAAAACATGCTAAAGAATATTCAGCAATATGGGTAAATGTATGCAGCTTAGCAAATATCGATTATCTAAAATATGCAAAAAAATATAAAATTGAAAAAAGAATCATACACAGCCATAACTCTAAAAATATGGATAGCTTCTTAAGAGGAATGCTCCACAGATTCAATAAATTCTTCATAGAAAGCTATGCAACAGATTTTTGGACATGCTCAGAAAAAGCAGGAAAATGGTTCTATTATAGAGCAATAAGAAAAGGGAATAAATATCAAGTAATAAATAATGCAATTGATACTGAAAGCTATAAATATAATGAAAAAGTAAGAAAAGAAGTAAGAAAGAAACTAGGCATAGAAAATAAATTTGTAGTCGGAAATGTTGGAAGACTACACTTCCAAAAAAATCAAATATTCTTATTAGATATATTTAAAGAAATTTGTGAAAAAAATAAAGATGCATACCTTCTAATATGTGGACAAGGTGAAGAAGAAGAGAAGCTTAAAAGTAGAGCAAAAGAACTACAAATAGAAGATAAAGTAAATTTCTTAGGAGTAATAGATAATGTAGAAGAAGTATTGCAAGCAATGGATGCACTAGTTATGCCATCATTATTCGAAGGATTAGCAGTAATATTACTCGAAGCACAAGCAGCAAGCCTAAAAGTATTTGCATCAAAAAAGGTAATACCAAAATTAGTAAAAATGTCAAATGACTTTGAATTCATATCATTAGAAAAAGACGCAGAAGAATGGGCTGAAATAATAGTAAATGAATGTAATGATAAAAAAGACAAGAGAGAAGACAGAAGAAATACCATAAGAAAAATGGGATTTGATATAGAAATAGAAGCAAAGAAAATGCAAAAATATTTTGAAGGGAACTAAGAACATGAAATATTATGTTTGTGAAGGAACACCTAATGGAGCATATAACGCAACATCAAAAGCAAGAAAAGATACAGAATATATTTTAAAAAAACTAGGTTTTAAAGAATTCTATATTCAAACTAAATATGGAGTACAAACAAATAAACTTTTAAAAATAAAGCAACTCCTAGATTATCGTAAAAATTGTAAAATTTGGATGAAAACTATTTCAAAATTACAAAAAAATGATATACTATTAATACAATACCCCTTAACAAATACAATGTTAGGATTTGTTAAAGTAATGAAAGAGCTAGAAAGAAAAGAAATAAAAACAGTATTATTAATACACGACTTAGACTCTTTAAGATTTACTGGAATGCCAAGAATAGTAAAAGAAGATAAAGAAGTATTAGAAAACAGCACATATATAATTGCACATAACAAAAAGATGAAAGAAAAAATACTAAATATGTGCAATATAGATAAAGATAAGATAATAGAACTAGAGGTATTTGACTATATTTCAGAAGACGAAATAAACGAAAGACAAAGGAAAAAAGACGAACCAGTAATTATTGCTGGAAATTTATCAAAAGAAAAAGCAGAATATCTAAGAGACTTGAAAAAAGTAATAAATACAAAATTTAATCTATATGGAAAAGGTTATGAAAAAGATGAGGAAGAGACTAATGTAGACTACAAAGGAGCATTTCTTCCAGAAGAACTTTTGAATAATCTAGAAGGAAGTTTCGGACTTGTATGGGATGGGACTTCGGTAGACAGCTGTCTAGGATTATATGGAGGATATTTAAAATATAATAATCCACATAAAGTATCACTATATTTAACAGCAATGCTTCCAGTAATTGTATGGAGTAATTCCGCAATGGCAGATTTTGTAACAAAAAATAAACTAGGAATCACAGTAGATAAATTAGAAGATATAAGCAAAAAAATAGCAGAATTAACAGAAGAAGAATATAAAGAAATGATAAACAATGCAAAAAATGTATCAAATAGCTTAAAGCAGGGTAAATATTTAAGTAAAGCTATAGAAAAATTAGAAATATAATATTGAAGGGAAGTAAAATGCCAAAAAAAAGTGTTACTAAAAATTATGTATATAACTTAATATATCAAGTACTTGTTTTGATACTACCACTTGTAACAACACCATATATATCAAGAGTATTAGGTGCTGAAAACATTGGAATATACAGTTATACAACTTCTATATCTGCATATTTCATCCTTTTTGGTTCACTTGGAATTGCTCTATATGGACAAAGAGAAATAGCATATAAGCAAGGAAATAAAAAAGACTACAGTAAAACTTTTTGGGAAATAGTAGCTTTAAGATTTATAACTATATTTATTTCACTTATAATATTCTATTTTACATTTGCAACAGGACGGAAATGACTACAATATATATTATAAAATATTGATATTGGAAATAATTGGAAATAGTATAGACATAACTTGGTTTTTCCAAGGTATAGAAGACTTCAAAAAAGCAGTAACTAGAAATATAATAATAAAACTTATAGGCATAATATGCACATTTTCTTTTGTAAAAACAGCAGAAGATTTATGGATATACTTTTTAATATATGTAGCATCAGTATTAGTTGGAAATGGTTCATTATGGCTTAGCCTGCCAAAATACTTAGAAAAAGTAAAAGTAAGAGAGCTAAAAATATTAAAACACCTAAGACCAACTATAATGCTATTTATCCCACAAATTGCAATACAAGTATATACAGTATTAGATAGAACTATGATAGGAGCAATAATTACAGACAAATCAGAAGTAGGATATTATGACCAAAGCCAAAGAATAATAAAAATGCTACTTGCAATAGTAACTTCACTTGGAACAGTAATGCTCACAAGATTATCAAACAGCTTCGCAAATGGAGAAAAAGAAAGAGTTAGAATTTACATGAGGAAATCTTTTAGAGCAGTATTCTTGTTAGCACTACCTATGGTATTTGGAATAATTGCAGTAACAAGTGTGTTTGTTCCACTATTCTTCGGACCAGGATATGAAAGAGTAATCATTCTAATGAATGTAATAAGCCCAATTATATTAATAATAGGACTAAGTAATGCAACAGGAACACAATATTTACTTTCAACCAAAAGGCAAAGAGAATTTACAATATCAGTCATATGTGGAGCAGTAATTAACTTTATCATGAATATATCTTTAATATGGAATTTTGGAGCAGTAGGAGCATCAATTGGAACAGTAATAGCAGAAATAACAGTTACAGCAGTACAGGTATATTTTGTAAGACATGACTTCAATTTTATAGAAATATTAAAAGATGCAAGAAAATATATAATATCTTCAATCATAATGTTTGCAGGTTGTCTAATAATGGGAATGATATTACCAGGAAACGTATTAGGACTTGGAGTACAAGTATGCGTTGGAATAGTAATATATGGAGTAAGTTTAATAATATTAAAAGACGATTTTGTATTAAGCATGATTAAGAGGTTAAAGGATAAAGTTAGAGGCTTTTAAAAAAGTTGAAAAATAATTACAATTTTGGCGTTGTTGCTGAAACTGTTAGAGCTATGCTCGTTACAGTTTCAGTATGCAGTTTGCAAAGCAAACTGTAATCATTAAAAATGCCTAGCCAAAATTTAATTCTTTTCCAACTAGGTTTTTGAAATAGAAAGGAAAAAGAAATGGAAAAGTATGATTATTTAGTAGTAGGAGCAGGGTTATTTGGAGCAATATTCGCACACGAGGCAAAACAAAAAGGAAAGAAAGTTCTAGTAATAGATAAAAGAAGCCATGTAGCTGGAAATATCTATACAGAAAATATTGAAGGAATAAATGTACACAAATATGGTGCACATATATTCCATACAAGCAATAAAGAAGTATGGAAATATATAAATAAATTTACAGAGTTTAATAATTATATAAATTCTCCTGTTGCAGTATACAAAGATGAATTATACAATATGCCATTTAATATGAATACATTTAATAAACTTTGGGGAGTAAAAACACCAAAAGAAGCAAAAGAAAAAATAGAAGAAGAAAAGAAAGAAGCGAGGATAGGCGAGCCAAAGAATTTAGAAGAGCAAGCAATTAGCTTAGTAGGAAAAACAATATATGAAAAGCTAGTAAAAGGATACACAGAGAAGCAATGGGGAAAAAGAGCAACAGAACTTCCAAGCTTTATAATAAAGAGACTCCCAGTAAGATTTATATATGATAATAACTATTTTAGAGATAGATACCAAGGAATACCAATAGGCGGATATACAGGTATAATTGAAAGAATGTTAGAAGGAGTAGAAGTAAAATTAAATACAGATTACTTTGATAATAAAGAAGAATTTGAAAATATTGCAGATAAAATCATTTTCACAGGTCCAATTGATAAATACTATAACTATAAATTTGGAGAATTAGAATATAGAAGTTTAAGATTTGAAAATGAAACACTAGATGAACAAAATTATCAAGGAAATGCAGTAGTAAATTATACAGAATATGAAGTTCCATATACAAGAATAATTGAACATAAGCATTTTGAATATAACGTAGAAAGTCCAAAGACAATAATAACTAGAGAATATCCAGACAGCTGGAATAAAGAAAAAGAACCATATTATCCAATAAATAATGATAAAAATAATAGTTTATATGAAAAATACTTAGAGCTTTCAAAAGAAGAAAAGAATGTAATTTTTGGAGGTAGGCTTGGTGCATATAAATATTATGATATGGATAAAGTCATTGAACAAGCACTTGATTTAGTAAAAAAAGAATTGTAAAATACAATAAAAAGATTAATATAAAAATTTATTCACTCCTTGTCGTCGCATCTAAGTAACTGTATAAATCAAAGATTTAACAGTTACTATTTCGCTCCAAACTACGTGTCGTGCCATAAATTTTTGATATTAATCTTTTTTCTTTTAGAATATATATTAGAAGAACAACTATAATTTATATAGAAATTTTTTAAAATTAAAAACTGATTAAAATTAAAATTTATTTGCTCCTTGTTGGTCGTCTCCTTAGAAACTGTAAAACATTTTATTGTAAAATTGCTAATGCAATTTCTTTATGTTTAACAGTTTCTATAGTCGCTTCCATACTACGCGTCGCTATCATAAATTTTAATTTTAATCGTTTTTTTATTTAGAATATTCCTTAAATATACTAATATAAATATTAGTATAGGAGGAATAGAATGAGAAGGGTAATAAAAAAGATATCAGGACTTATGTTTGTATTTGCACTTATTGCAGTATGGGCAGTATACAATTATGATGGAACAGCAACTGTTACAAATGCAAGTGCTTTAAGCAATCAAAAAATATGTTGGGGAATAAAAAGGGCAGAAGATAATAAACAGCCTGATTTAGGAAAAGTTAATTTAGACTTGATAAAAAAATATGATGGAATTGCAATGGGAAATCCAGAGAAAAAATACATATATCTTACTTTTGATAATGGATATGAAGCGGGATATACAGAAAAGATACTAGACACATTAAAAGAAAACGAAGTACCAGCAACATTCTTCATAACAGCACATTATTTAAATACAGCAGGTGATTTAGTAGAAAGAATGATAAAAGAAGGACATATTGTTGGAAATCACACTGTAAATCATAAGAGTATGCCAGAAATATCAGAAGAAAAGATAAAAGAAGAAGTCATGAAACTACATACAACAGTGTTTGAAAAATATAATTATGAGATGAAATATATAAGACCACCAAAAGGCGAATACAGTGAGAGAACTTTAAGTATAACAAACAGCTTAGGATATAGAACATTAATGTGGAGTTTTGCCTATGACGACTGGGATGAAAACAAACAAGGTAGAACCGAATATGGAAAAAATAAAATAATATCAAATATACACCCCGGCTGTGTAATGCTTTTACATGCAACTTCAAAAGATAATTCAGAAATATTAGGAGATGTGATAAAAGAAATAAAAAAGATGGGATATGAGTTCAAAAGTATAGAAAATTTTGAAAGTTAAAATAATAAAAGAAAGAAATATAAAGTTTGGCAAAAATTACATTACGAACAATGAATAATTCTCATTGACAATGATTAAATAAAGATATATAATGATAATACGTAGAGAAAAATGTCATAAATAATTAAGGAGAAAAAACCAATAATTATCTCTCTTTATGGGTGGGAACAAATGTAGATTTAGTTTATGGATTGGTTTTAGATCTATCATTTCTGTTCCTAACCATAAGGAGAGATATTTTTTAAGGCTTTTCTCCTAAAAAAGTTAAAAACCAAGGAGGAAAACAGGCAAAAATGGAAAAAAAGTTAAAAACCAAACTTGAGGGTGGAATCACCCTTATTAGTCTTATCGTAATGATAGTGCTAATGATAATACTTGCAGCAGTAACGATAAGAGGAATAACAGGAC
>CASTFX010000051.1 GCA_949448405.1 uncultured Clostridia bacterium | reverse complement strand
TGTAGGTTAGTCAAACATATGTCACACTTTATTGAAAAATATATATCTTGAAATACCAAAAATACTGTCTGCTATTTTACTTTACATCATATATGCCTCTAACTTCTCCTTTGGACTTAACCAGCCTAATGGTCTCATTGGAAAATTATTATATTCTATTCTCCATCTTTTACCTTTCTCTCTTAATTCTTCTAAACTATTGAATATTTGCTTGTAGTAAAACCTTTCTTGGTCTTTTCTATGACTTCTTTCTACCTTCCCATTCTGCGTTGGCGTATGTGGCTTTATTAAACTATGCTTTATATTCAACTCTTTTAACTTATTTTCAAACATCGTCTTTTTATTTTTATTAAATGCATTCCATGATAACCTATTCGTGAATTCAAATCCATTGTCCGTTTGTATTAATTCTATCTTAAATGGAAAATATTTCGTTAGCTTTTTTAAAAAAATTGTTGACTCATATGTGTTATGCTCTTTACAAAAATATGTGTATCTTAATCTTGTATATTCATCTATTGCTGTATATTGATAATATTTTTCTTCCATTTCTTTTAACTTCTTACTCATACATTCTCTTGGTACATATTTTACATCTACTTGCACTCTTTCTCCTGGATATCTTGCTATTGGTACTTGTGCATTTTGTATTCCTTTTCTTTTTGATGGCGCTTTTTTATATATTCCTAATCTTACCATTGCATAGTATAGCCCTTGTATTGTCCTTTTATATCCTGCTCTTTTCAGTTTTACCCATAATACCACTAATCCTGTTTCTTTATTATTCCTTTTGTAATCCTTTATCAGTTTTATTTCTTCGTTTGTATGCTCATTTGGATGATGATGTGGTTTTCTACTTTTGTCTCGTAAACTTTCTATCGTTCCATCATATCTTTCTCTCCATCTATATATTGTCCTTCTGCTTATATTAAATTTTATTGCCGTTTTACTTACACCATATTTAAAAGAAAATTTTACTACACTCTGTTTATATTTCATTTTTTGTGTTATACTTGTTTTCATAGGAAATACCTCCAATTAGATAAATTTTTTGTGGTTAAAAATATTTTATCATATTTTCGGTATTTCCTATTTTTATTTTTCAATGTTCTTGTGTCATATCTATTTTAAACCTATAATAAAAAATCAAGTTATTGCAAAATATCATAAATATGATAAAATATAATGATTAGTGAGAGTTTAAGTAAACACAATTTACAAGGAGTAGCTATGTTAAAAAATACATTTATAGAAGAATATTATAAAGTACTATCACCAGAATTTCCTGACTGGTTATCAGAATATATAAATACACCTGAAATGCAAAAGCAAGGTAAAATTAGTGTGAGTTGTGGAACGATATACTCAAATATGTATAATATTCAAGAGTGGTATTCAAGTTTAGACCATAGTATAGCAGTAGCATTAATTATATGGAATTTTACAAAAGATAAGAAACAAACATTATCAGGACTTTTTCATGATATTGCAACACCAGTATTTAAACATTCAATAGACTTTATGAATGGAGATTATGAAGTTCAAGAGTCAACAGAAGACCTAACAACAAAGATAATAAAGAATTCAAAAGAGATAATGAAACTGTTAGATAGAGATAATATAAAAATAGAAGAAGTAGATAATTATCATATTTATCCAATTGCTGATAATGATACACCAATGCTTTCAAGTGATAGGTTGGAATACACATTTTCTAATGGACTTGGTGCAACAGATAAATTATGGGACTTAAAAACAGTAAAAGAAATTTATAAAAATATTGAGATACAAGAAAATGAAAAAGGTATTCAAGAACTTGGATTTAGAAGCAAAGAAATAGCAGAAAAGTTTGTACATACAATGAGCAAATTATCTTCGCAATATATAAAAGCTGAAACGAAATATTCTATGCAATTTATAGCAGATATTATTAAGAAAATGTCAGAAAAAGGATTGATAACAAAAAAAGATTTATATAATTTATCCGAAAAAGAAGTAATGGATAAAATTGAAAACTGTAAAGAAGATAATATATCCAAAGTATTTAACTTATGGAAGAATGCAACCAAAATAAAAGAAAGTGATGAAAGAGTACAAGAAAGATATTGCGTGAATTTAGATAAAGTGAAAATAAGATATATAAATCCACTTGTACGATACAAGGAAAATCAATATAAAAGAATAAATCAAATTTCAGAAAGAGCTAAAAGAGATATAGAAAGAGCATTGAGTTACAAAACTAGAAAGTATAGTTATTTAGACTTTGATTTTTAAAAAATAAATGGAGATGACAAATGAAAAAAGTAATAATAAATATATTAAAAAAATATAAATGGACATTTTTAATAACTGTTCTATTCATAATACTTAACATGTATTTAAGCACATATCCTTCAAAAATAGTAGGTTGGATAATAGATCAGTTATATAATATAGAGGCAAATAAACAGGGGATACTTAATAATATATGGTACTTATTACTTGCAGCTCTAGGATTACTACTTACAAGATTACCATGGAGGACACTTGTTACATACCTTGCAAGAAGCTTTGAAAAGGACTTAAAAGACAAGATTTTTGAACAATTTTTAAGGATTAAAATGACAAGTATGCAAAATATAAAAAACGGAGAGATAATGTCATACTTTACTCAAGATATTGCAGAAGTTAGAGGGTTCTATTATAGAATGATATCATATACAACAAGGATAATTATAATTTTTATAATTGTTACATATACAATGATACAAGGAACAAACTTAAAACTTACAATTGCAACTCTATGCCCTATAATCATAACAAGTTTCATAATAGTAAAAATAAAAAAATATGTTGAATTAAATTTTAAAAAAGCTCAAAAGAATTTTACTGAATTATCAGAATATGTGCAAGAAAGTACAGATTCGATAAGAACAACAAAGGCTTATTCAGGAGAGAAATATCAATTAAAAGAATTTATAAGAAAGAATAAAGCATTAAAGGAAAGTAATATTGCAGTAGAGGTACACTCAAGTTTAATATCTGCAAGTATTAAAATATGTTTTGGATTTTGTTATGCAATTGCCTTAATATATGGTTCAAAACTTGTATTAAATGGAGAAATAACAACAGGAGATTTTATAGCTTTTAATGGATATATTGGATTATTCTTTGGACCAGTTGACTGGATACCAGGACTTGTTGCAAGATATAAAAGAGCACAAGTTTCATATAGAAGGCTAGACAATTTCATGAAGTTAGAAAGAGAAAAAGTGCTAACTATAGAAGACAAAAAAGCAAATCTCATTTCAGGAGACATAGAAATAAGAAATTTAAGTTTTAACTATCCAGCAAATATTGAAGTTGCACTAAAAAATATAGATATTAAGATACAGGAAGGTAAAACCCTTGGAATAATTGGGACTATTGGAAGTGGAAAGACTACTCTTGCGAATTTACTTTTAAGACTTTATCCTGTACAAAATGGAAAGATAGTAATAGGTGGAAGAGACATAAATGATATACCAGTTACAGATTTAAGAAAGAGTATATGCTATATAACACAAGATAGCTTCTTATTCTCAACAACTCTAAAGGAAAATATAAGTGTATTTAAAGATGGGTTTGACGATGATGATATAGAAAAAAGTATAAAAAAGGCAATGATATATGATGAAATAGGAAAAATGAAAGAGGGGCTAGATACAGTTATAGGAGAAAGAGGAGTAGACTTATCAGGAGGACAAAAACAAAGAGTTGCAATATCAAGAGCATTTTTACTTAGAAGCAATATGGTAATATTTGATGATGCTTTTTCAGCCTTAGATAATAAAACAGAAGAAAAAGTAATGAAAAACGTTGAAAAATTATGTAAGAACAAAACTTGTATAATAATATCAAATAGAATATCAGATATAAAAAATGCAGACGAAATAATAGTATTAGAAGAAGGACAAATAATACAAAGAGGAATACACCAAGAACTTATAGAGCAAGAAGGAATGTATAGAAAATTTTATAATCAGCAGTCATCAAGAGAAGAGGTGCAAACAAATGAAGAATAAAACATTAAAAAGAGTAAAAGATATGGCAAAACCATATACAAAATCAATAATAGTAGTTTCATTATTAGCGCTTTTGGTAAGTATAGGAGAGATAATAAAGCCATACATAATAGAAATAGTAATTGATGATTATTTAAGTCAAGGGATATTTGTAAAGGAGCCATAACAATAGGAATACTTGGAGGAATATACATTGCTATTGTGTTAATTGGTAATATTATAAACTTTATAGCCACAACAACTATAAGCGTAGTTGGAGAAAATGTTGTATATGACCTTAGAAATAAGCTATATAATTATGTTGAACATGCAAATATAACTTTCCATGATAAAACACCAGCAGGTAAATTATTTGTTGCTATAACTAATGATACAGAAGATATATCAACTTTATTTAAAGACGTAGTTACAACATTTATAAAAGATATAATTTTAATAATCGCAATAATTGCTATTATGATATATTTCAGCTTAAAATTAAGCATTATGGCATTTATAATAATACCATTTATAATAATTTCTTCTGTTGTTTTAACAAAAATATTAAAAAAGATACACGACAAATCAAACACAGTAAGAGCAAAACATAACAGCTTTTTAGCAGAGTCAATATATGGTGCAAAAATAATAAAAATATTCAATATACAAAAAGAGAAAAATAAAGAAAGTGAAATTTATACAAAAAAATTTAGAGATTTAAGAGCAAAGACTCGGATTTATAGAAGCATTACTTCCAGGTATTATGACAGTTTTAGAAAATCTAGGAATAGCAATCATTATGTGGACATGTGTATATCATATAATGGGAGTTAATATGGAAGTTGGTTTTATATATGTATTTGTAACATATATAAGGCAGCTATTTGAGCCTATAACTAGAATTGTAGAAAATATGGAGGTAATTGAAGAAGCAGCAGTATCAATAGATAAAGTATATAATATATTAGAACAAGAAGAATATATAGAAGATTTAGATAGTGGAATAGAATTAGAAAATATAAAAGGAAAGATAGAATTTAAAAATGTATGGTTTTCATATGATAATGAGAATTGGATATTAAAAGATGTAAGTTTTGTAATAAATCCAGGAGAGAGCGTAGCCTTTGTTGGAAAGACCGGAAGCGGAAAGACAACAATTACAAATTTAATAAATAGATTTTATGAAATACAAAAAGGCGAAATACTTATAGACAATGTAAATATAAAAGACATAAAGAAGAAAGCATTAAGAAGCTATATAGGTATAATTCTTCAAGATCCATTTATTTTTGCTAAGAGCATAAAAGACAATATAAAATTAAATAAAAACATAATAGATGAGGATGTTTCAGAAGCAATAGAACTTTCATCAGCAGGAGAGTTTGTTAATAATCTTCCAAATGGAATGGAAGAAATTGCAAAAGAAAGAGGAAGCTCATTCTCAGCAGGACAAAAGCAACTTCTAGCTTTTGCAAGAATATTTGCACATAATCCAGAAATATTTATACTAGATGAAGCAACAGCAAATATAGATACATATACAGAAAGCTTAATTCAAAAATCGATAGAAAGACTATCTGCTGAAAAGACTTCAATATTTATAGCACATAGATTATCTACAATAGTTAATGTTGACAAGATAATTGTTTTAAAAGATGGAAAGATTATTGAAGAGGGAAATCATGAAAGCTTAGTTCAAACAGGAGGGTATTACTCGAAGTTATATAATGCATACTATGAAAGTTTAGCATAATGTCGTATTTTGTCGAAAGAAATCTGTTGACAAGGAATACTTAAATATTATATAAAATAGATAACACATTTAAGTGTTATCTATTTTTAGTATAAATTTTTAAATCAAATTAATTTAAATCAAAAAAATTATTTTCTTAAAGAAATCAAAAGAGGTAAAAATGTTATCAATAGTAAAAAGTATGTCACTACATGGGCTAAATGGTAATTTAGTTAATGTAGAAATTGATGTATCACGGTGGACTTCCTTCATGGGACATAGTAGGACTTCCAGATACAAGTGTTAGAGAATCGAAAGAAAGAATAAAAGCTGCAATAAAAAATACAGGGATAAAGATAGAAAGTAGAAGAATTGTAATAAATCTATCACCAGCAGACACAAAGAAAGAAGGCTCTATATATGACTTACCAATGGCAATAGGAATTTTGATATCTAATGAGTATCTAAAAGAAGTTAACCTAAGTAATGCAGTTATCGTTGGAGAACTATCACTTGATGGAAAAATCAACAAAATAAATCGGAGCATTTCCAATGGCACTTGAAGCGTCAAAACTTGGAATAGAAACAATAATACTTCCAAAAGAAAATGCAAAAGAAGCAGCAATAGTACAAAACATTAAAGTTATAGGGGTACAGAATTTAAAAGAACTGATAGAAATCTTAAATAAAGAAAAAAACATAGAATACGAAAAGACTGACTTAGAAAGCATATTCAGTAAAAAGACAAGATATGAAATGGATTTTTGTAATATCAAAGGACAAAAAAGTGCAAAAAGAGCATTAGAGGTAGCAGCGGCTCGGAGGTCATAATTGCCTCTTTATTGGTAGTCCTCGGCTCACGGAAAAACACTAATGTCAAAATGTTTAACATCTATATTACCAGATTTAAGCTTAGAAGAAGCATTAGAAGTTACAAAGATACACAGTATAGCAGGGCTTATAGATGATAAAATACCAATAATTACTAAAAGAGTATTTAGGGCACCACATCACACGATATCAGGAACAGCTTTAATACGGAGGAGGAAGAATACCAAAACCAGGAGAGATTAGTTTAGCACACAATGGAGTGCTTTTCTTAGATGAACTTACAGAATTTAGTAAACATACACTAGAACTTATGAGAGGACCCTTAGAAGATGGAAATGTAAGCATAAGCAGAGTAAATGCAAATTTAACATATCCTTGTAATTTTATGCTTATAGCTTCAATGAATCCATGCCCATGTGGATATTATGGAGCAAAAGACAAGAACTGTACTTGCTCTAAATCACAAATAGATAAATACATAGGTAAGATAAGTGGGCCACTTTTAGATAGAATAGATATACATATAGAAGTAGAAGCAGTAGACTACAAAAGTTTAGAAAGTGAAGAAGAACAAGAAACGTCAGAAGAGATTAGAAAAAGAGTAAACAGAGCAAGGAAAATCGGATATGAAAGATATAAAAAATATGGGATATATTCAAATTCTGAACTTACACCAGAGCTTATAAAAAAATATTGTAAATTAGGAAATTCGGAAAAGAAAATATTAGAAGAAGCGTTTAACAAAATGGGATTTAGTGCAAGAGCATATGTGAGGATATTAAAAGTAGCAAGAACAATAGCAGATTTAGATGAAAAAGAGAATATAGAACTTAAACATATTACAGAAGCTATAAAGTATAGAGACTTAGATAGAAAGTATTGGGACAACTAAAGAATAGGAGATAGGATGAATATAGAAGAAATAAGTATAAAAGATGAAAATTATCCAATAAGATTAAGAAATATAAAAAGGCCACCAGAAAAAATATATGTAAAAGGAGATAAGAGTATATTAAATCAAAAGGCAATTGCAATAGTAGGTTCTAGAGACTGTACAGAAGAAGGCGCAAAAAACGCAAAGCTATTTGCTGCTAATATTGCAAATGGTGGTTTTGTGATAGTTAGTGGAATGGCAAAAGGAATAGATAAAGAGGCACACATGCGGAGCATTAGAGGTAAAACGGAAGAACAATAGCGGTATTAGGTTGTGGAGTGGACTATATATATCCTCCTGAAAATGAAGAAATATATGAAAAAATATTAGAAGAAGGAGGAGCTATTATTAGTGAATACCCTGAGGGGACAGAACCTAGTTCAGAAAAATTTAGACAAAGAAATAGGATAGTGAGTGCGTTAAGCTTGGGAGTACTAGTAGTAGAAGCAGAATATA
>CASTFX010000050.1 GCA_949448405.1 uncultured Clostridia bacterium | reverse complement strand
CAGGTATATAAAAATGCAGAATACATTAATATTAGAAACAAACAAAATACAGATAAAAGTAGAAAACTTTGAAGGACCATTAGATTTATTGTGCCATTTGATAGATAAAAACAAAATGGATATATATGATATAAATCTTAATGAAATAACAGACCAATATATAGAATACATAAATAAAATGCAAGAACAAAAGTTAGCAATAAGCAGCGAATTTTTAGTAATGGCATCAGCTTTACTACTTATGAAATCAAAAGGGCTACTTCCAAGTTCAGATAGTGAAAGTGAAGAAGAACTTACTGAGGAAGAACTAATTAGAAGAATAGTAGAATACAAAAAATATAAGGAAATAACAGAAAAATTAAGAAAAATGTATAATGAATATTCAGATAGGATATTTAGAATAAAAGAAGATATTAAACTTCCAAAACAGACATTAGAAGATAATTATGATAAAGAAAAGCTTATGAAACTTTATATAGAAGCTATGGAAAGAAATGAAGTAAGAGTAAATGTAAATGCCCAAAATATAGAAAAGATAGCGATAAAAGATACATATACAGTTGGAAGCAAAGTAAAAGAAATTTTCAGAGAATTAATTAAAAAGCCTAGGTTTGTATTTAATAAAATGTATACATTATCAAAATGTAATAAAGTAGAAGTTGTAACAGCATTTACTGGACTTCTTGAATTATCAAGAAGAAGCAAAGTAGAAACAACACAAGAAGAGCTTTTTGGAGACATAACAGTTGAGAGAAAGAAAAAGGAAAACATAGCATAGATAATATTTAAGTATATAAATTACAAAAAATGGTAAAACTAGAAATATATAACGAAAAGAGATGAGAAGTTATGAAAATAGTTTTACTATTTTTTTGTGCTATTCTAGGAATTGTTTTGCTTAGTCTATTGCTTATTGTATTTTCAAGTATAAAGCTAAATGTAAAAAGAGCAAGAATAAGTAATTTTGATAATGGCATAAAAAAAAGAAAGATAGAAAAAGATTTTTTAATCTATATAGAATTACACTTATTTGGAAAAATTAAAGTAGCAAGAATACGCTTAAAAGAAGAGTTATTCCAAAATTTAAAAAGACAAGCAGAAAAAGAAGACATAAGTAGAGATGTTAAGAAACTTAAAGAAATAAATATAAAAGAAATAATTAAAAAGTTAAAGATTAAGACAGAAGAGTTAAATTTGGAAGCTCAAATTGGCATAGAAGATGTGATTTTGACATCTTCAGTTGTAACAATTATATCTGTAGCTTTAGGGATAGCATTAAGAAATCTAAATCATGACAAATTGTACTATAATGTAATGCCAGTGTACCAATTTGGAAATATTATAAATTTAAAATTTGATTGCATAGTTAGTGTAAAGGTTATACATATTATTAAAGTAGGATATATGCTATTAAAAGAGAAAAAAATAAATAAAGATAAGGTGCAAAGAGCATTATATAATTATAGCTATCAATAAATATATACTGGCAACTATTGAAATTGAGCAAATGTAGGGACTCATAGGGGGCGACCATTGGTTGTTCGTGCTTGTCTCTTTTGCTTGATAAAGATTAATGCGTAGGGGCGACCATTGGTCGTCCGTGCTCATCCTCTTTAATATTTTTTATATTAATATAGTATTTTTTATTTTCTTATGATATAATCAAAAATATTAATATAGAAAGGGTTGTATATATACAATAAGAAAAGAAATGAAAATTAATATAAAAGAAATGTACACAAAAAATAAGGAAGTTATAAATTATCTAATATTTGGACTTTTAACCTTTGCAGTTAGTATGGTAACATACTACTTAAGTAGATTAATATTTGATTATGTAGTAAGTAATATAATATCTTGGATATTAGCAGTATTATTTGCATATATCACAAACAAATTATTTGTATTTGAAAGCAAAACAAATAATTTAAAAGAAATTATAAATGAATTTATAAAATTCATTGGAGGAAGAATATTTACATTGATATTAGAAACTTTAATTCTATATCTAATGGTAGACTTAATGCATATAAATGATATGATAGTAAAATTAATAGCACAAGTTATTGTAATAACAACAAATTACATACTAAGCAAATTAATAATATTTAAAAAATCTAAAAATAATTAAACAGCTATTTCAGTAGCACCATAAATGTTAGTTACTAGCATTTGTGGTGTCTTTTTATTATTTGATAAATATAAAATATAGGAGCGAGCACTACTTATTCACTTTGTAAAAAAATTTTTCCTTTAAATAAAAAATGCAAAAATTAGGATAAATTGTATAAATGGTGTAAAAATGGTACATATTATTTATGTAATATAGATTCATAAAAGAAAGGAAGGATAAAATATGAGTGAACATCCAATAGAAGGTCTTATGATTACAGCTATGAATAGCATCCAAGATATGATTGATGTAAACACAATAATTGGAGAACCTATTGAAACAAACAATAATGTAATAATTATACCAATATCAAAAGTATCATTTGGATTTGCAGCAGGAGGAAGCGAGTTTAAAGGAGAAACAATAAACGAATATTCGAGAAGAGATGAAGAAGAACAAGTACAATACAGACTACCATTTGGCGGAGGAAGTGGAGCAGGAGTTAATATTAATCCAATAGCATTTTTAGTAGTACAAGCAAACAATGTAAAACTACTACCAGTATCTCACACTTCAGCAGTAGATAAGCTACTAGATTATGTACCAGATGCAATTGAAAAAGTTAATTCTTTAATTAACAAACAAATGCAAATAAAAAAAGAAGAAAAATCAAAAGAACCAAAGCAAGCTTCAACAACAACTACAGCAAAAGAAGCTAAAAATGAGAAAACAACTAGTACATCTAAAACAAAGCCTAGAAGAAATAGGTCAAAAGCAAGCGAAACATATGAGTATGAATATAATGAAGTCCCACCAGAGATAGAAATATTTGCTGATGTTGACGAAACAGAAGAATTTGATGATTAATATATGAAGGAGAGAAAAAATGAAAGTTAGAGAATGTATGAGTTTAGACATATGCTGCTGTAAACCTAGTGATACAGTAAGCGATGCTGCTAAAAGAATGAATGAATATCATGTAGGAAGTATGCCAATATGTGATGACAATAAAAATGTTGTAGGGATTATCACAGATAGAGATATTACATTAAGATGCGTTGCATGTGATAAAGACGCACAAACAACTCCAATTAGTGATGTAATGACATGTGATGTATGCTGCTGTGGTTGTGACACTGATGTGCAAGAAGCAACTAAGCTAATGTCAGAAATGCAAGTTAGAAGAATACCAGTACTTGAAAACGACAGAATAGTTGGTATGCTTACACTTGGAAATCTTGCAAATAGTAAAAATGTATCTGCAAAAGAAGTTTCAGATACTGTAGAACATATATGCAAATGTGGTGGTAATTGTAAGAATAATGCCTAAGTAACAAGCATAAAATTAAATAAGCAAATGAAAAAATATTTAGGAGGAAATAAATGGTTGTAGATATCGGATATTGGAAAAAAGTAATTAAAAGATTACTTACAGTAGTTATAACCATAGTCGGATTATATTTTGCATTCAAAATGGCTGTGTTTTACATGCCATTTTTGATTGCTTTTATTATATCCTTAATGGTAGAACCAATAATTAAAAGACTCCATAAAAGGACGAGTTTTACAAGAAAGACAAGTGCGATAATTGTGCTAGTTGCTGTGTTTGCTATTATTGTAGGACTTTTAATATGGGGGATAGCTATACTTGTAGATGAAGGCTCAAATCTACTTAGCTCTTTAAATTACTACATAGATGAAGGGTACAATCATATAACAGGATATATAGATAAACTAAAATTTGATGAAATAAAGATTTCAAGTCAAGTAGAAGGAGTATTAAAAAATTCAACAAGTAATCTTTTAGAGACAATATCAAAATGGATAACAGAATTTCTAACATCTATGATTACAAAAATTTCAGAGGTAGGAACTGTTGGAATTTATGCAGTAATAACAATACTTGCGACATACTTTATATGCGCAGACAGACTCTATATAGTAGACCAAATAGAACATCACTTTCCAAAAGATTGGGTAAAAAGATTTAGTAGAAACATTAAAAAAATAACAACACTACTAGGAGGTTATCTAAAAGCAGAAGTAATCCTTATAGTAATAAACTTTATATTAGTATTAATAGGACTATTTTTGTTTAAGATATTTGGACTAAATGTTGGATATCCATTACTTATAGCACTATTTATAGCATTTGCTGATGCACTTCCAATAGTTGGGTCAGGAACAGTACTTATTCCATGGGCAGTTATTTCAGCTATGCAAGGAGATTTAAACTTAGCAATTGCATTATTTGTACTATTTGTAATAATAACAGTAGTAAGACAATTATTAGAGCCAAAGGTTGTAAGTAATCAAATAGGTATACACCCAATATTCACTTTAATTGCAATGTATACAGGATATAAAGCATTAGGAATTATGGGAATGCTTATTGGTCCAATAATTATAATAGTGTTAAAACCTATATTTGAAACACTTATAGATAAAGGAATAGTAAAAACAATTTTTGATAAAAGATAAAAATAAATAGAGAGGAATTTTGCATTACCTCTTTATTTTTTTTCTAATATCCGATATAATAAAGAAAAATAAAAACGGAGGAAGAAATATGAATTTACCAAATAAATTAACAATAGCGAGGATTTTACTTGTAATAGTAATGGTTATAATCCCATTTTTTGAACTAAATGGAAAAATACTTGGAATACCACTAGGATTTTTAATAATGGATATGATATTCATTATAGCGTCTATAACAGATAAATTAGACGGTTATCTTGCCCGTTCAAGAAATCAAGTAACAAATTTTGGAAAGTTCTTAGACCCAATAGCTGATAAAATATTAGTATTGTCAGCAATGTTAATATTAGTAGAATATGGAAACTTACCTGCTTGGATACCAATAATTGTGTTAACACGTGAATTTATTGTATCTGCATATAGATTGATTGCCGTAGAACAAGGTGGGACAGTTATTGCAGCTTCAAAATGGGGAAAATTAAAAACAGTAACTCAAATGATAGCAATAATATTTGCATTTATAAATATCAATAAAACAAATATATTCTTCAACTTTGTTAATGGAGGATTAACTCCTATAGAGATAACAGTAAATGTTATTACATCAGTATTATTAGTAGTATCAGTAATTGCAACAGTATTTTCAGGTTGGGATTATATAAAAGGTGGAAAAGACTTATTACTAAAAGATAAATAAAGATGAGGTAAATAGGATAAATGAATAAAGAAGAAGCTAGAAAAAGGATATTAGAATTAAGAGCAAAAACTCAATATTATGCAAATAAGTATTATGATGATGATAATCCAGAAATAACAGACTTTGAATATGATATGTTAATGGTTGAGCTTAGGAACTTAGAAGCTGAATATCCAGATTTAATAGATAAAGATTCTCTAACACAAAAGGTTGGGGGACATGTAAAAGAAGGATTTGATAAGGTGGAACATGAAGTTCCACTTCAAAGTTTACAAGATGTTTTTACAATAGAAGATTTGAGACTATTTGATACAAGAGTAAGAAAAGAAACAGAAAAAGATAGTCTTAATTATACAGTAGAAGGCAAAATTGATGGACTTTCAGTTGCACTTGAATATGTAGAAGGTAAGTTTGTAAGAGGAGCAACACGTGGAGATGGACAAATAGGAGAAGATGTAACAGAAAACCTAAAAACAATAAAAAATATACCAAAAGAATTAAATGAAAAAATAAATATAACAGTACGTGGAGAAGTTTTCATATCAAGCAAAGACTTTGAAAAGATGAATGAAGAGCAAGAAATACTTGAAGAAAAAACTTTTGCAAATGCTAGAAATGCAGCGGCAGGTTCTCTAAGGCAATTAGATAGCAAAAAGACTGCTAAAAGGCCGCTAGACATTTATATTTTTAATGTTCAAAAGTTAGAAAATAATGAGTTTAATTCACATTATGAACAATTAAAATATTTAGAAAAATTAGGATTTAATGTAAACCCAGTAAAAAAACTATGTAATGGGATAGAAAGTGCTATAAAGGAAATAGAAAGAATAGGAGAAATAAGAGAAAGTTTAGGATTTGGAACTGATGGTGCAGTTATAAAAGTTGATAATTTAGATTTGAGAGAGATTTTAGGAACAAACTTTAAAACTCCTAGATGGGCTATTGCATATAAATATCCTCCAGAAAGAAAAGAAACTATATTAAAAGACATAACTTGCCAAGTAGGAAGAACAGGAGCGATAACACCAATGGCAATTTTAGAGCCAGTTAAACTTGCTGGGTCAACAATATCTAAAACTACTCTTCATAATGAAGATTTCATTATAGCAAAAGATTTAAGAATTGGTGACCATGTTATTATTCAAAAAGCAGGAGATGTAATACCAGAAGTAGTAGAAGCTATAAAGGAAAAGAGAACAGGCGAAGAGAAAGAATTTATAATGCCAGATACATGTCCTGTATGTGGTGGACCAGCAGTAAGAGAAAATCGGAGAAGCAGTAACTAGATGCATAGGAATAGAATGTAGCGCAAGGAAATTAAGAAATATAGTGCATTTTGCTTCAAAAGCAGGAATGGATATAGATGGACTTCGGATATGCTATAATAGAGCAATTAGTAAATAAAAATTTACTTCGGAAGTATATCAGATATATATTATCTAAAAAAAGAAGATATTGCGTCACTTAAAAAGAATGGAGACAAGTTTGCTAGTAATTTGATTAATGCAATTAATGCAAGCAAAAATAACAGTCTAGATAAATTAATAAGTGCCCTTGGAATACGACATATTGGAACTAAATCAGCAAAAAATCTTGCAAAAGAATATAAGAGTATGAGTAATCTAATGAAAGCAAGCGAGAGTAGTCTAAGCCTTATCGAAGATGTAGGAACAATAACGGCTAATAGTGTATATGAATTTTTTAATCAAGAACAAACTGTAGATTTAATAGAAAAATTAAAAAATGCTGGTGTTAATATGGAGGCAGAAGAAGAGGAAGAAAGAGATAATAGATTTGAAGGAAAGACATTTGTATTAACAGGAACACTAGAAAAATACACAAGAGATAGTGCATCAGAGATAATAGAAAAATTTGGAGGTAAAACTTCAGGCTCAGTATCAAAAAAGACAGATTATGTGCTAGCAGGAGAGGAAGCAGGAAGTAAACTAATAAAAGCGCAGAACTTAGGAGTTACAGTATTGACAGAAGCTGAATTTGACGAAATGATTAAATAACACTATGTTATTTAAGGAAGGAAAACTAAATGGAAAATTATACAATTGAAGAATTTGAGAAAATATTAGATGATGGATATCAAGTATATTTTACTTACATGAAAAATAGATATTTACTCTTTAAAACTAACGAAAATTGCTATACACAAAAGCTAATAGCAGTACGGTCAAAGAAATCCACCAGCAAGAATGTCAATGGTAACTAGAAAATACCTAGAAGAGATATATCCTTTTATGGAGGAAGTTGAATATAAATATGATGTATAATGGAAAAGTAAAAAGTGGTATGGGAAATGCGTCATTTTGGGTTAATAAAATAAGCAGTATTTTTAAAGAAAAGTATGGAATTGAATTGTTTGCAGGAACTTTGAATGTAGAGCTAGAAAAAGAATTTGTTCTAAGGAATACAGAAACTATATTACCAAATGAATATGGAGGAAAATATAAGGTTCTTATCCAGAAATGTAGTATTTTAGGAGAGGATGCATACATAGTAAGACCAGAAAACAATAATGTTTCAGGAGGAGATCATCCATTAAATATAATTGAAATTGTATCAGAAAAGAAGTTAAGAGATAAATATGACCTAAAAGATAATGACAAAGTAATAATAGAAATTTAAGATAGTATAAATTTATACTATAAAAATGCGGAGGGGCAACAAAAAACGTTGCC
>CASTFX010000049.1 GCA_949448405.1 uncultured Clostridia bacterium | reverse complement strand
CTTCCTTTCTGTCTTTACAAAAATTGCTTTTGACATATTAAAGATTTTTGCTTCTTTATTATATCATATTTTATGTAAATTATCAAATTATAAAATTCCTATTTCATAACTTCTTCTAGCACTTTAGATAGATACTTCATACTATTTAAGCATTGGTCAAGTGTGTTTCCTGTTGCTCCAACTTCTATTATTGTAGTAGCTGATGTCAATTGCTGATTATATCTTGATTTGCGTAAAATGATTGGTCTAAAAAGTCCTGGATACATTTCGTTTGCCTTTTCTTGTACTTTTATTGCAAATTTTAAGTTTTGTTTCCAGTTTGGATGGTATAATCCTGAGCCATTTGTTCCTATTACAAACATTACTTGAGCACATACTTCATCTCCAATTTTTACTGTTGGCCCATATGTATTACTACTTCCGAACAGCGTCTCTATGCAAATCTATTGTAATTTCTGCATCTTTATTTTTTTCCAAAACTTTTTCCATTGTTTTTAATGACCTTCCATATGAGCCATTGTATGCAGGATAATCATGATATGTCTTATCATGTACTACTGTTTTCCCTGCTGCTTCTAAATTTTTAGCTAGTTCATCTCCTACCCTTGAAACAGTAAAATTCAAATCTGTTGTTCTATATGTTCCTGTCATATTATATTTATATGTATCACTCGTTGTATAACTTTCGCATGTATGTGTATGGTATATTATTACTTTATTTTTATTATTTATATCATAATTTGGATTATCAAGTACATCTTTTATGTCATATCCAGTTTGATTATTAATTTTCACACTACTTTTCTCATCTGTATATGAAGCTTTGATATTGTTTTCTGCTATTACTTGTGTATCAGTATTTTCCTTAACCTCTTCTTTTTGTTCTTCCTTTACTTCCTCTTTTATTTCTTCCTTGTCACTTGTTTCTCCTTCTGGTATAGGTGTATCATCTTCTTCACCTTCTTCTAGATTATACATAACTGCAAGTTCTGTATTTAATATATTTATATTTTCTACTTTCTTTTCGTAGATTTCTTCACTATTTGCAATTAGTGGTATTTCTGCCTTTAGGCAATATAAAAAAGAAGAATTTCTAATCTTTTCAAAAAAACTTGTACTCGTTTCTTCTTGATTTTCATCAAATTCTTCTTTTCTAGAGCTTACTATTACCACCGTTATTATAGCTAATATTAAAATAAAGCATATTACATATTTTATTAAGTCCTTTAACTTAATTACTGCTATATTCATAACTTCTCCTTTGTCCATATATACCTAAATAATATATATGCTAAAGGTTCGAAAATTATGATTATTGTTTTATTTATATATCTCTCTTTCTTCTGATATTAATCCTGACATTCCATGCCCTGGATATATAAGAGTATCTTCTGGTAATATCAAAAGCTTATTTCTAATTGAATTCATTATATCTTTTTTACTTCCTGTTGGTAAGTCATATCTTCCATAAGTTCCTTTAAATAAGGTATCTCCCGAAAATAGCAATTTATACTTTTCCGAATATAAAGATGTGCTTCCATTAGTATGCCCAGGTGTAAGTATTACTTTTAATTCTATGTCTCCAACATGCAAGCTATCTCCTTCGTCTACTCTCGCATCTGCATCTATCTCAATATTTTTAACACCTAAATTTGTTGTTAAATTTATTTCAGTATTTCTTAAATTTTCATTTTCTAATCTATGTATTAGAAATTTTGCTTTTGTTTTCTCTCTAAGTTCTTCTAATGCTCCTAAATGATCTGCATGGCAATGCGTTAAATAAATGTATTTAAGTTTTACATTCAATATATTTAACATTTCTAAAATTTTATCACATTCTCCTGCTGGATCTATGACCATGGCCTCTTTTGCTTCTTCATCCACTAATATATAGCAATTTGTTAAATTTCCTATCATAGTTTCTATCTTTACAGTTTTCAATATCATTTGTTATTCTTCTTTCTTTAATTATTTCTTTCTTGTAACTTCATAAACACTATCTATCTTTCTTAATGCTTTTAATACTTTATTTAGTTCATCTAAATTTTCTACTTCAAGTGTTAATTCTGTTGTTACTGTTCTATCTTTGTTTACTTTAGAATTGATTAATGGCATCTTTGCTTTTGAATTATTTACTTCTTTTGCTATATCTGCAACTAATCCGTCTCTGTCATTTGATTTAAGTTCTATATCTACTTTATATGCTGCTTTTTCTGTTTCACACCATTCTACATCAATTATTCTTTCTTCTTCCTCAAATAGTTCTTTTACATTTATACAATCTTTTCTATGTATTGATACTCCTCTTCCTTTTGTTATATAGCCTATTATCTCATCTCCTGGTACTGGATTACAACACTTAGAAAACTTAACTAGACAATTATCTATTCCCTTTACTATAACTCCTGATTTTGAATTTTTAACAGGTGTTTTCTTTTTATTTGCAAGTTCTTCTATTTTTGCTTCAAGGTTTTCTTCTTCATGTTCTTTTCTATATTCATATAAAAGTTTTGATATTATCTTTCCTGCTGATAATGCTCCAAACCCAACAGAAGCATACATGTCATCAATATTTGCAAATTTATATCTATCTAATGCTTCTTTTATATATTCTTGCTTGTATAATGCATTTTCTGTCATTCCTATTCTCTTTATCTCACGTTGTAGAGCTTCTTTTCCTCTTTCGATATTTTCTTCTCTGTCTTCTTTTTTGAACCATTGCAATATTTTATTTTTAGCGCTAGAACTTTGTACAAATTTTAGCCAATCTCTACTTGGACCTTTTGGAACATCAGTTGTGATTATTTCTATAATATCTCCATTGTTTAGCTTTGTTATAATTGGCATCATTTTTCCATTTATTTTAGCACCTGTCATTTTGTGCCCAATTTCTGTGTGTACACTATATGCAAAATCTATTGTAGTTGAACCTTTAGGAAGTGCTTTGATATCTCCATTTCTTGTAAATACATACACTTCATCTTCAAAAAGCTCTGTTTTTAAAGTATTTAAAAATTCTTGTGGGTCTTGCATTTCTTTTTGCCACTCTAAAGTTTCTCTAAGCCAAGAAAGCTTATCTTCTTCAACTTTAACTGTTGTTTTCTTGGTTTTATTTGCTTCTTTATACGCCCAGTGAGCAGCAATTCCAAATTCAGCTATTCTGTGCATATCCCATGTACGTAATTGTACTTCAAATGGTGTTCCGTTTTGGACCTATAAGGGTTGTATGTAAAGACTGATACATATTCGCTTTTGGAACTGCTATATAATCTTTAAATCTTCCTGGCATAGGATTATATAAATCATGTACAACTCCCAAAGCTGCATAACAATCTTTTACAGAATTTACTATTATTCTTAGTGCAAGTAAGTCATATACTTGATCTAATATTATATTATCTCTTTGCATTTTTCTATATATACTATATATATGTTTTGCTCTTCCTGTTATTTGTGCATCTATTCTTTGTATTTTTAATTCATTTTTAATTTGCTCTTGTATTTTATTTATGAATCCTATTCTTTCTTCTCTTTTTTCGTCTAGTCCTTCTACAATTTCTCTATATTCTTCTGGCTCTAAATACTTAAATGCTAAATCCTCAAGTTCCCATTTTAAAGAATACATACCTAGTCTATTTGCAAGTGGAGCATATAAATCCATTGTTTCTCTTGAATTTGCAATTTGCCTATCTCTTTTTAAAAATTTTAATGTTCTCATATTATGAAGTCTATCTGCAAGTTTTATAAGTATTACTCTTATATCTTTTCCCATTGCTAGAAACATTTTTCTATAGTTTTCAACTTGTTGTTCTTCTCTTGTTGTATATTGTAATTTTCCAAGTTTTGTTACACCATCTACAATAGTGCCTATTTCTTCTCCAAATTCTCTTACTAAATCTTCTTGTGTAACATCTGTGTCTTCTACAACATCATGTAAAAGAGCAGCACATATGGTTGCATCATCTAATTCTATTTGAGATAGAATGTTGGCTACATTTAATGGATGTATTATATATTCTTCTCCTGATAGTCTTTTTTGATCTCCATGATGACTTTTTGCATATTGATATGCCTTTAAAATCAATTTTATATTAACTTTTTTTCTCTTTTTCTTTAACGTATTTATTACAGCATGAATAGTGATTTCATTCTCCCCAGCCATAGACTAGCCTCCTTTATTGTGGAACAGCAAGGTTCTTATAAGGATTTTTTTATATCCTTAATATTCATTTGAACATTTTCTATTCCATTATATGAGTTTATCTCAAGATTACCAACAATGTCAACCTTTTCTCCTAATTTATATTCATTTGCAAGTTCTCCTAAATTAAATCCTATTGCATCAATTCTTAAATTATCATCTCTAAGTCCTAACTTTAAGTGTTTTCCTTCTGTCAGTGCTCTTATAGCTTCTATTTTTAAGTTCTTTATTGCAAATATTGGCATTTTATTTGCTTCTCCAAATGGTTCTAGTTTTTTTAGTTCTTTTATTCTATCTACACTTAAATCTTTTAGAGTAACTACCATATCAATATCTATTACTTGTTGTATTTCTTCTAAGTTTAAATTTTTAATATATTTATTTATTTCTTTTTTAAATTCTTCAAGATTTTCTTTTTTTAAACTTAGTCCAACTGCCATTGCATGTCCGCCATATTTTTCTAGCCCGCTACTTGCCTTGCATAGTGCTTCATGTAAATCTAGTCCTATTATGCTTCTTCCAGACCCCTTACAAATTCCGTCTTCTTCACATAGTAATACACTTGGTTTTAAATACATTTCTGTTATTTTTGATGAGACAATTCCTATAACTCCATGGTGCCATCCCTCTTTAGATATTACGATTATTTCATTATCTAATTCATTGTTTTTCTCTATTTCTTCTAATGCTTCGTTAAATATCTTTTTTTCTGTATCTTGTCTTTCTTTATTATAGTCATTTAATTTTTTAGTTAGATTTTGTATTTCATTTACATCTTTAGTTATAAACAACTTTAGTGCATCTTCTGCAAAACCCATTCTTCCACAAGCATTTACTCTTGGTGCTATTCCAAAAGATATAGTATTTGAATTAATTTCTTTATATCCTGACGATAAAATGAGTGACTTAATTCCTATGTTTCTTTGCACTTCAATAAGTTTTAACCCAAGTTTTGCAATTACTCTATTCTCGTCTACAAGAGGAACTATATCTGATATTGTTCCAAGACATACTAAATCTAAATACTTTAAGTATTCTTTCTCGTCTAAATTTAATTTAATTGATATTGCTTGAATTAGTTTAAATACAACCCCAACTCCTGCTAACTGATTAAATGGATATTTACTTCCTTCAATTTTAGGGTCGATTACAGCAATTGCTTTTGGAAGAGTATCTAATGGTTCATGATGGTCAGTTATTATTGTATCTATTCCTAATGTATTTGCATATTCTGTATCTTCTATTCCTGAAATTCCGGCAATCAACTGTTATCATCAGAGCTACCTTTTCATCTACTATATGCTTTATTGCTTCTTTATTTAATCCATATCCCTCTTTTAATCTGTTTGGTATATAATATCCTACCTTTAGACCTCTTTCTTCTAAAAATGTTTTTAATACTGTTGTGCTTGTTATTCCGTCTACATCATAATCTCCATAAATTAGTACATTTTCTTTACTTTCTATTGCTTTTAATATTCTTTCTACTGCCTTTTCCATATCTGGTAATAGAAATGGATCATAAAAGTTATTTCTTGTAGGTTCTAAAAATATCTGTATTTTCTCATCATCTATTTTTTTATTTGCTATAATTTGAGCTATCATTGGGTTTATTTTAAATTTTTCTTCTATTTGCTTTGCTCTATCATTATCGCCTTCAACATATTGCCATTTTTTATTCATTATTTTTCTCCTATACTATAAGCTAAAAATAATAGAAAATATAGAAGATTCAAATTATATTAGCGCAGCCTAATTTTCTTATTAGCTACGCTAAAATTGTAAGAGTTCTCTTATATTTTCTATTACTTTATAATTTGTTACATTTTTCCGTAATACGTCTTCTACTGATTCTGCAATAATCTTATTTATATCTGCTAGTAAAATACTAAACTTAAATTCAGCTTCAAAATATCTTTTAACCATTGGGTCTTGCACTAGTTCTGCATATAACCTTTTTGTTTCTTCTACTTTGTCTTTTTCTTGGTCTTCTCCTTTTATTGTTTCTAATTGAATTACATATCTTAGTTCTTCAAACTTTGCAACTTTTTCTTTAAACATAGGATTTTTATCAACTTCTTCTTTTGCTTTCTTGTAGTCTAAATATTCCTGTGATAATTTTATTTCCCCTGCAAGTTTATTTGCTGTATCATATACATTCATTTAACTTCCTCCTTATGCTAAGGCTTGTCTTCCTCTAAATGCAATTAATGTACCTTTCTCTCTCTTTCTCGCTTTCTTTGCATTTTCTTGTGCAATTTGATTCTTTTGTCTTTCTGCCATAGTCTGACATATTGCCTTCTGATATATAAAATGTGTATCTTGAGCAATTTTATTCCAATTATATAAATTTTTTATTTTTGCTTTTGCATTTTTTGAAACATTGTCAGCAAGTTGATGGTCATAAAGTAATGCTAAAACTGAGTCTGCTATTGAATTTGCATTTCCTGCATAACTCTTCATTCCATCTACTCTATGTTCAACTATCTCGTTTAGTCCTCCTATATCTGATACTACTGTTGGAACTCCTGCATACATAGCTTCTATTGCAACCATTCCAAATGGTTCATATGTACTTGGAAATACTGCGACATCTGCTATCTTATACATTTTGCATAACTCTTTATAGCTTAGTTGTCCTGTGAAATATACTTTATTACTAATGCCTAAATAATCTACTTGTGCTTTTAATTCGTTTAACATTCCACCTTTTCCTGAAATTATGAATTTACTATCATTATATCCAGATAAAATTTTTGGTGCAGCTGCTATTAAATTTTGGAAGCCTTTTTCATATACTAATCTTCCTGCACACATTATTATCTTCTCATTATCTGATGCGAACTTTCTTCTGAAATCATAGTCTTTTTCTATTCCACTATACATATTCATATTGATACCATTTGGTATAACACTGATTTTTTCAAATGGTAAACCAAATAATCTTTGCATTTCACGTTTCATATAGTTACTATTTACTATAACTTCTGTTGCTTCATAAGTAAGCATCCATTCTGTGTCATTTATATATTTTTGTGTTATATCGTGAATTCCACTATTTCTTCCACTTTCTGTTGCATGCATTGTTGCACACATTGGTATTTCATATGCATCTTTTAAAGCTTTTGCAGAATATGCAACTAGCCAATCATGTGCATGTATAATATCAAATTTTCCTTCTTTTGAAATAAGTTCTCCAGCTTTTGCTATCATATTAAAGTTTAATTGCATTACCCAGTCGATAAAGTTGTTTGGACTTATCATATAATTATCTACTCTATATACTTTTACACCTTTATCTATTTCGAAATATGGTGCATTTCCTTCTCTATATGTTATAACTGTAACTTCGTGCCCATCCTTTATCAATCTCCCTGATAAATCGTACACAACCCTTGATATTCCGCCTACTATCCTTGGTGGATATTCCCATGTAAGCATTAAAATTTTCATGAGCAAAAGCCCTCCTTAAATAATCTTTAGTTTTTTCTTATATTGTATATTAACTTTTACTAAAAGTAAACAAAAAAATACATTTTTTTGTATTTTTTTACGTAAAAAATGTAGAGTCTTATCAAAATATTTTTATATCCTTAATTAATAGTATATAACTTCCAATATATTAACTTTTATTTTTCTATTATATATGACTTTTTATTATTGATAAAATTTTAGAATTCAAGTATAATTACTTTATGGTATGGTTGTTTAGGAGAAGCTTCGCGCTGCGTCAATTATAACAGTACCAATGCTAATTTCAGGATGTTCTATGTAAGCAGCGGTACCGTGGACGCCAACAATTTGTATAATTCTAACAACGACTGGAACAACCCTAGCTATGCGGTGCGCCCTAGTAGCTTCTACAAACTTAGGTTATATAACTAAT
>CASTFX010000048.1 GCA_949448405.1 uncultured Clostridia bacterium | reverse complement strand
GGTATATACATCTTTATAAATCTCATTACTTTCTAGCAATTCTCTATGTGTTCCTATGCCATTTATTTTTCCATTATCTAAAACTATGATTTTATCTGCATCTTCAACAGAAGATATCCTTTGTGCAATAATTATCTTTGTAGTATTTGGAATATCTTCTTTGAATGCTTTTCTAATTAACCTTTCTGTTTTTGTATCTACTGCACTTGTTGAATCGTCTAATATTAATATTTTAGGCTTTTTAAGTAATGCCCTTGCGATACATATTCTTTGTTTTTGTCCTCCTGATACATTAGTTCCACCTTGTTCAATGTATGTATCATAACCATTTGGAAAGGACCTTATAAATTCATCTGCTTGTGCTTCTTTGCAAGCTTTTACTAATTCTTCATCAGTTGCATTTTCATTTCCCCATTTTAGATTTTCTTTGATAGTTCCTGAAAACAATACATTTTTCTGCAATACCATTGCTACTTGATTTCTTAAAGCAGTTAATTCATAATCTTTTACATTTATTCCTCCAACTTCAACTTCTCCATCTGTTACATCAAAAAGTCTTGGTATTAATTGAACAAATGTAGTTTTTGAACTTCCTGTTCCTCCTATTATTCCTACAGTTTCTCCTGATTTTATGTCTATATTTATATCTTTTAGGCATGTTTTTTTATTATCATTTACATAGCTGAAGCTTACATTCTTAAATGATACACTTCCATCTTTCACTTCTGTTATTGGATTTTCTTTGTTTTTCAAAGTACTTTCTTCGTCTAATATCTCTACAATTCTCTCAGCAGAAGCTCTTGAAATCATTATCATAACAAGCACCATTGATAGTAGCATAAGTGCATTTAATGTTTGCATTGCGTATGATATTAAGCTTGTTAGCTCTCCTGTTGTTAAACTTGAATTTATTATTAATGTTCCACCTATCCAAGAGATTAGAACTATAACAATATTAATTGAAAATTGCATTAATGGATTATTTAATGCAACTATTTTTTCTGCCTTTAAAAAGTTATTATATATTTCTTTAGATGTTTTATTAAATTTTTCTATTTCTTTATCTTCTGTTACATATGATTTTACAACTCTTATCCCTCTTATATTTTCTTGTACTGCTTCATTTAACTTATCATATATTGTAAATGTATGTTCAAATATTGGATGAGCTTTTGTTGCTATCAAGTATAATCCTATTCCTAAAAATGGTACTATTCCTAAGAATATCAAAGATAATTTGGCATTGATAGCAAATGCCATTATTAATGAGAATATTAACATTAATGGCATTTTTATTGCTATACGTATTATCATTTGAAATGACATTTGAACAAATGTTATGTCTGTAGTATGTCTAGTAATTATACTTGCTGTCGAAAATTTGTCTATGTTTGAAAACGAAAAGTCTTGTACCTTATAGTACATACTTTGTCTTAAATTTCTTGCAAATCCTGATGCGGCTTTTGCAGAAAGCCTACCAGATATTATTCCAAATATTAGCGAAGCAGCAGTACAAATTATTAGAAGTGCTCCTATTTTATATACAGAGTTTATATCCCCTTTATTTATACCATCATCTATCAAGAATGCCATTAAAAACGGAATTATAACCTCCATAATAGTTTCTAGTGCAACAAATATTGGTGATAGAATTGCTTCTCTTTTTACGTCCTTAATTTGCTGTGCTAATTTTTTTATCATTATTATCCCTCATTCTAATTGTTTATAAATTAATTGATTTTTGTATTATTGATTTAACTTTTGGAATGACATAGTGGCTTCCACCTTTATCTTTAACATTTTCTATCATGCTTACTACTAAATATTGTTTAGAACTATTTTCGTCTGCGATAAATGCGTTAAACCAACCTATTTCTGTTCCTGTTTCGTCATCTTGTGAAGCTTTAATCTCTGCTGTCCCTGTTTTTCCAGCAAGTTTTACTCCACTTATTTTAGCTGAATGTGCTGTTCCATTTTGATTTTCTACAACTTGTATTAAATCCTCCTTTATTGTGTTTGCAGCTTCTTTACTAAATGCATTTTCTATATATATTTCTACTTTTGCGTTTTCTTTATACTCAATATATGGCATAATCATATTTCCATCATTTACAAAAGCTGTATAAATTGACGCTAAATGCACTGGATTTGTCAAAACTTTTCCTTGTCCATATCCTGTATCTGCAAGTTGTATTTCACTTTCAAATGTATTGTTGTTTGCAAAAGTAGAACTATTCATTGTTTGAGCAATTTTTATTGGATTATTGAATCCGATTTTATTTAACTCAGTAGATAGAGTATCTTTTCCTATTTTAAGAGCTGCTTTTGCAAAATATATATTATCTGAGTATATTAAAGCATTAGCTAAATTAGCCTTTTCATTATATGATTTAAGTGTTGTTACATGATATGGTCCCCAAGTCGTATCCTTTTGCCATTTAGTACCACTTTTTCCAAAATCATCGTCTTTATCTATTTTACTAGTTGTAAGTCCTATTGCTCCTATTACTGGTTTAAAAGAAGAACCTGGCGCATATACTGCTTGATATCTATTGTATAATGGTTTATTCTCATTGTCCTGTAACGCTTGCCATTTACTATTTGACATACCTAATATAAACTCATTTGTATCATATGAAGGAGTACTACATATCGCAAGTACTTCTCCTGTTTTAGGATTCATTACAACTGTTGCTGCTTTTTCATTTTTTAACTCATTATATACATATTTTTGTATTCTTGCATCTATTGTAAGTTTTATATCTTCTCCATTTTGTACTTCTATTTTCGCAAGTGTTTGATTTCTATTTCCTTGGCTATCAGTTATATATATTTCTGCTCCACTTGTTCCTTTTAGTCTATCTTCATATACCTTTTCTAATCCGTTTTTTCCAATTACACTATTTTGGGTATATCCTTTCCCTTCATTTTCCTTTAATTCTTCTGCTGTAATATTTTGAACATATCCAATTAAATGTGCCATTTGCTCTCCATATGGATACACTCTTCCTTTTGAGTCAGAAATTTTTATTCCCTTAACCTTTAAAAGTTCTTCTTTTAGCGTGTAATTTTCTTTTGAAACTGTTGCTATTTCAACAAAAGTATCACTTTTAACATATGATGCTCCAAGTGAATTTTTGATTTTTTCTTCTGAAATTTCTAACAATTCAGCTAATTTCTTAATATCCTCTGCAGGATCTGGATTCATTTTTCCTGGTACTAATCCTACTGATGATATTGTTCCTTCTCCAGCTAAAAGTACATTATTTCTGTCATATATACTTCCTCTTTTAGGTTTATTTACAGAAGTTCTTAATTTCTCTGTGTCATCTAAATCTGGATGAATTACTGTTGAACTCCATAAAATTCTGTATTCATCTTCTTCATTTTTTACTAATTTAATTGAATTAGAAAAGTTTATATTTCCTGCTAAAGTGTTCATAGCCATGTTATATCTAACAGTTGCTTTGCCTTCATCTTTGTTTTCTTCAACTGTTACATTATCCAATTTAATATCTTTTGCTTCTATTCCACTGTAAATATTTTTATTTCTAGAAATAAAAACTTCTTGGCTATAATCAGTTTTACTCTTATCCGCCAATAATTCATACATTTGCTCGTATTGTTCATTTTGCAAATAACCAATATATTCATTTAAAATATCTTGTGGCTTACTTTCGCCTAATTTTGCGACTATTCCTCTTATTGCTGCAATTAGTACAATGATTATAAGAGCTGCTGCTGCTACAACTATTACTTTTCTTTTATCCATATAACTTTTCTCCTCTGTTATTATTAAATATTTTTAATTAGATTAACCATTTCTATTGCTGCACAAGCAACATCATATCCTTTATTTCCTGATTTTGTTCCTGCTCTTTCAATTGCTTGTTCTATGTTATCTGTTGTTAATACTCCAAATAGTACAGGTACTCCTGTTTTCATACTAACTGCAGAAACTCCTTTACTTACTTCTGCACACACATAATCATAATGATCTGTTGCTCCTTTTATAACTGTACCTAATGCAAGTATTGCATCATATTTCTTGCTTTCAGCCATTTTCTGTGCAATTACTGGAATTTCAAAAGAACCTGGTACCCAAGCAAGTTCAACATTATTAGTATCTACTCCATGTCTTATTAAAGCATCCTCTGCTCCTGATACTAACTTTGATACAATAAATTCATTAAATCTTGAAGCAACTATTCCAATCTTCATATTGCTCCCTACTACATTTCCTTCTAAAATTTTCATTTTTATTACTTCCTTTCTTATTTTAATAATTGGTCATATGACCCATTTTATTTTGCTTTGTTAATAAATAGTTTAAGTCTACTTTATTTGGTTCTACTGTTATTTGCTCTCTGCCACTTACTTCTATTCCATATTTACTTAATCCTTCTAATTTGCTTGGATTATTTGTTAATAACTTTACTTTATGTATTCCGAAGAATTTTTAACATTTCAGCTGAATCTCTATAATCCCTTAAATCTGCTTTAAACCCTAACTCTAGGTTTGCTTCAACTGTGTCTAGTCCTTTTTCTTGAAGTTTATATGCTTTAATTTTATTTATTATTCCTATTCCTCTTCCTTCATGTTCCATGTATAGAACTACACCTTTTTTGCAATCTGCTATTTTCTTTAATGCAATATCTAGTTGTTCTCCACAATCACATTTTTTAGAACCAAACACATCTCCCGTTAAGCATTTCGAATGTACTCTACATAGTACCTCTTCTGTATCTTCAAATTCTCCCATTGTAAGTGCTACATGTACTTCATTAGTTACTTTATTTTCAAAGGCATGTATTTTAAATTCTCCATACTTTGTTGGAAGATTTGCTTCTGCCTTTTTTTCTATTCTCATTTCAGTTTTTAATCTATATTCTATTAATTCTTCGATACTTATTTTGGTAAAATTCATTTTTTTTGCTAGTTCTTCAAGCCTGTCGTCTTTCATCATATGTCCGTCTTCTTCCATTATCTCACAGCAAAGTCCTGCTTCTTTTAGTCCTGCAAGTTTTACAATGTCTACTGTTGCTTCTGTATGTCCGTTTCTTTCTAATACTCCACCTTCCTTTGCTTCTAGTGGAAACATGTGCCCTGGCTTTCTAAAATCTAATCCTGTTGTTCCGTCTTCTACTGTTTTCATTGCTGTAATTGAACGTTCATATGCAGATATTCCAGTTTTTGTATCTTTATAGTCAATTGAAGTCATAAATGCTGTTTTGTGATTATCTGTATTTTCGTCTAGCATTGGCTTTAGTGCTAGCTTTTCACACATTTTGCTACTCATTGGCATACATATCAAGCCTTTTGCATATTTTGCCATGAGGTTTACATTTTCTGGCGTTGCAAATTCGGCAGCACATATAAAGTCTCCTTCGTTTTCTCTTGTTTCATCGTCTGTAACTATTATGATTTTACCATTTTTAATATCTTCTATTGCTTGTTTTACTTTAGATAAGTCACTCATTGTTAATTCCTTCCTTTTAAGTTAAAATCCATTTTCTATTAAAAATTCTTTAGTTATTTTGCTATCACTTTTTTTATCTAATAACTTTTCTATGTATTTTCCTATTATATCACATTCTATGTTAACTGTGTCTCCTTTTTTCTTATATTTAAGATTTGTTTGTTCCTGTGTATGTGGAATTATAGATACTTCAAAATTGTTTTGCTGAACCTCTGCAACCGTCAGACTTATACCATCCAAAGCTACAGAACCTTTTTCTACTATGTACCTTATTAAATTTTTATCTGCACTTATCTTATACCATACAGCATTTTCATCTTCTCTTGTTTCTTGTATTACTCCTGTCCCATCAATGTGTCCTGAAACAATATGTCCTCCTAATCTAGAATTTAGTGTTAAAGCTCTCTCTAGGTTTACATGCTCTCCTTTTTTAATGGTTTTTAATGAGCTTCTTTTCATTGTTTCTGGCATTACATCGGTTTCATAGGAAGTATTATTTATTTTTGTTATCGTTAAGCAAATGCCATTTACTGCAATGCTATCACCAATATTTGTTCCGCTCTAGTACAGTTTTACATTCTATTTCTAAAATTGCTGACTTTCCAGTATTCTTAATATTTTTGACTTTTCCAAGTTCTTCTATAATTCCAGTAAACACTTTAACTTTCCTTTCTATTTTATATATCCTGTAATTAAATAGTCTTCTCCTATCTTTTCTAGTTCGATATTTTTTAAAGCTATTGCATTATCCATTTTGCCTATGCCTTTTCCTGTTATAGGAGTTAAACTTTCTTTTCCTCCTATGAGCTTTGGTGCAATATATGCATATACTTTATTTACTATTCCTGCATTTAGAGCTGAAGCATTAATGCTTCCTCCTCCTTCTATTAGTACACTATCTATTCCTTTTTTACCGAAGTATTTTCATTAATCTTTTTAAATCAATTCCGCACTTTGTATGTGGAATATTTAATAGTTCTATATCTTGCTCTTTTAATTTATTCATTTTGTTAATATCTGATATGTCAGAATATGCAATTATTGTTTTAATTTCCTTTGCTGTTTTTACTATGTTACTTTCTAAAGGTATGCTAAGATTTGTATCACATATAACTCTTATTGGGTCTGCTCCTTTTGCTATCCTACAATTTAGCATAGGGTCGTCTTTTTTTACTGTATTTATGCCGTACTAGTATTGCAGAATATCTTTTTCTAAGCTCTTGTACATTGTTTCTTGATGCTTCTCCTGTTATCCATTTGGAATCTCCTGTATAGCATGCAATTTTTCCATCTAAGGTCATTGCGTATTTTAATGCAACAAATGGTGTACTTGTTTGTATATAATGGAAAAAGATTTCATTTAATTTTGAGCATTCCTTTTCTAGTACACCTTCAATTACTACTATTCCTGCTGCTTTTAACTTTTTAATTCCTTTTCCTGCAACTAATGGATTTGGGTCTTTAGATCCTATTATTACTCTTTTAATCTTTTTTTCTATTATTATGTCTGTACAAGGTGGAGTCTTTCCAAAATGTGAGCATGGCTCTAAAGTAATATAAAGGTCTGCTCCTTCAAAATTCACCTTTGACTTTAAAAGAGCATTTCTTTCAGCATGGAAGGCACCACATTTTTCGTGATATCCTGTGCTTATTATTTTATTATTTTTGACGGCCACACAACCAACAATTGGATTTGGATTTGTATAGCCTATTCCTTTTTTTGCAAGTTCTATTGCAAATTTCATATACTTTTCCATATGTCTTGAATTATATCATAGAAAATTTTAAAAGTCTACTAAGTAAAGCTAGTCTATACTGTTTTATATAGAATTTTGGTCTTTATTTTATTAGCTTTTCTATTTCACTATATTCTTCTTCAGTCATTTGATATATACCATTATATGGTTGTTCTAAATAATATTTATTGTTTTTATTATATATGAATATTGTAGACGCTCCTGCCTCTTTAAAATTAAAGTTAACTGTTATTACATTATTAGCATTAACAGGTGCATCTTGTATGCTCTCTTCTTTTGTTGTTCTTTTTTCTCCATTTAATTTTTCTAATATTTCATTAATTTCTTTATTTTCATTAATATTTTTTTGGTTATCATTTTGTTTTAGAGTAATACTTTCTAAATTCTCTGGTTGTGGCAAATTAAGTGTATAAATTCTCTTATCTCTAAAATAATATAAAGCTATGGTTATAAACACTGCTAATACAATTACACATAAAATAATAAATAGTATTTTTTTCTTTTCCATAATTTTTCTCCTTTTTATACAATATAAGCAGAGAATTATAGTTGTTAGTTCTCTGCTCATTTTCTTATTCTCCAAAAACTGCGATATAGTCTTTTTTAAATTTTTCAATTCCTGCATCAGTTAAAGGATGCTTTATACATTGTTCTATAACCTTATATGGTACTGTTGCAATATCTGCACCTGCTAGTGCGCAGTCAATGATATGTATTGGGTTACGTACACTTGCACATATTATTTCTGTTTTTATATTGTGTATTTCAAATATTTCAGAAATAGTTCTTATTAATTCAATTCCTGGTGTTGCTATATCGTCTAGTCTTCCTAAAAATGGTGATACATATGTTGCTCCA
>CASTFX010000047.1 GCA_949448405.1 uncultured Clostridia bacterium | reverse complement strand
AATTAAAAAATGGGATTGACCAACTCAAAAAATAGTTTTTCAGCAGCCTCCATTGCTCGTCCGTCCATTCACATAACAAAAACATTTTTATAAGAAAGGACGAAAACTATGAAAAAATATTTATTTACCTCAGAAAGTGTAACAGAAGGACACCCAGACAAACTATGTGATTTAATATCAGATACAATACTTGATGAATGCCTAAAACAAGACAAATACTCAAGAGTTGCAGCAGAAACTTTTGCATCAAATGACAAAATTACAATTGCAGGACAACTTACAACAAATGCAAAAATAGACATAGAAAAAATAGCAAGAGGAGTATTAAAAGAAATCGGATACAGAGGAAAAGGCATAGACATAGACTATGAAAATTGTGTAATAGATATAAATATTACAAAACAAAGCAGTGATATTGCACAAGGAGTCGATGTAGGAGGAGCAGGAGACCAAGGAATAATGTTTGGATATGCAACTTCTGAAACAGAAGAATATATGCCACTTGCAATAAATCTTGCACATAAGCTTTCTAAAAAACTCACAGATGTAAGAAAGAATAACATACTTCCATACCTTGGACCAGACGGAAAGACACAAGTTACAGTAGAGTATGAAGGAGACACACCAAAAAGAATAGAAACAATCCTTGTATCAAACCAACATGATGAAAATGTATCACTTGAAAAAGTTAGAGAAGATATAATTGAAAAGGTAATAAAGCAAGTTGTACCAGAAAAATATTTAGATGAAAATACTAAATACTATGTAAATCCAACAGGAAGATTTGTTATAGGTGGACCACTTGGAGATACAGGATTAACAGGAAGAAAAATCATAGTAGATACATATGGAGGATATGCAAGACATGGTGGAGGAGCATTCTCAGGAAAGGACGCAACAAAAGTAGACAGAAGTGCTGCATATATGTTACGTCATATCGCAAAAAATGTTGTAGCAAATGGATATGCAAAAAAATGTGAAATACAGATTTCATATGGAATAGGCATTGCAAAGCCAATATCTATATGTGTAAATACATTTGAAACAAATACAATACCAGAAGAGGAAATAATAAAGAAGATAGAAAATAAATTTGATTTAACTCCAGATGGAATTATAAAGTATCTAAATCTAAGAGAGCCGATATTTACTAAAACTACTAATTATGGACACTTTGGAAAAACAGAACTTCCATGGGAAAAGATAATTGAATTGTAAAATATAATTAGCTTGAAATAAAACATAAATTATTTGTTCTTTGCCTCTCGTCTCCTTAGAAACTGTAAAACCATTTAAAGTAAAATTGCTAGCGCAATTTATATATGTTTAACAGTTTCTATAGTCACTTCCATACTACGCAGAACTTCATAATTTATATTTTATTTCAAGCTTTATTATGATTTTTCACATAGAATTCACAATTTTAATGTACACTATATAGCAAATGAATATAAGGAGAGTGAATTTATACATTGGAAACTCATAGTAACAAAAAATGGCATTCTATGAAGATAGAAGATGTACTAAAAGAGTTAAATACAACAGAAGAAGGATTAAGCGACAAAGAAGCAGAGAAAAGATTAAAAGAACATGGATACAATGAATTAAGAGGCAAAAAAAGAAGGACGATATTTGAACTAATCTGGTCTGAGATTACAGACCCAATGATACTAATACTAATTGGCGCAAGCATATTATCATTTGTACTAAAAGAATGGATAGAAGGATTTGTAATTCTATTTATAGTATTTGTAAATACCATAATAAGTATAATACAAGAAAGAAAAGCAGAAGCGTCAATTGAAGCATTAAAAAGTATGAGTAGTCCTAGTACAAGAGTATTTAGACAAGGAGAAGATAGTCTAATATCTTCAAAAGAAATTGTTGTAGGAGATATAGTAATATTAGAAGCAGGAGGTATGGTACCTGCTGATATAAGATTAATAGAAGAAGCAAACTTAAAAGTGCAAGAAGCATCACTTACAGGAGAATCTATCCCTGTAGAAAAAAACGCAGAAGAGATACTAAAAGAAGAGTGTAGCTTAGGTGATAGAGTAAATATGGTATATACTTCATCATTAATTACTTATGGAAGGGGAATAGGAGTAGTAGTTGAAACAGGTATGAACACAGAAGTCGGAAGTATAGCAGGAATGTTAAATGATGAAGATGACTTTGATACACCACTTAAAAGAAAACTAGCAGCAGTTGGAAAAACACTTAGTATAGCAGGTATAATTGTATGTATATTAATATTTGGAGTAGGACTTCTATATAAAAGACCAGTATTACCACTATTCATGACAGCAATAAGTCTTGCAATATCTATAATACCAGAAGGACTTCCAGCAACAGCCACAATAGTTATGGCACTTGGTGTAAAAAGAATGGTAAAAGAAAATGCACTAGTTAGAAAACTGCCAGCTGTAGAAACACTTGGAAGTAGCACAGTTATATGTTCAGATAAAACAGGAACATTAACACAAAACAAAATGACAGTAACAGCAATTGCTATGATAGATGATATAAAAAATGGTATTTTTAAAGAAGTAAAATCACTAGACAAGAAAGAAAAAGAAGACTATAAGGAAATAGTACTTGCAGGAGCACTATGTAATGACGCATCTTTGGACCCAGACAAGAAGCATGCAATACTTGGAGACCCAACAGAAGGTGCACTTATATTCTTAGCAGAAGATGACTATAAAATAGATCAAGAAGAATTAGAAGAAAAGTATCCACGTGAATTTGAAATGCCATTTGATTCAGACAGAAAGATGATGACAACAGTCCATAAAATAGAGGGAGAAATTACAGCATACACAAAAGGTGCAGTTGATGAAATGTTAGAACTATGTACAAGGATAATGACACCAAATGGAGAAAGAAAAATAACTTCAGAAGACAAAGAAAAAATACTAGAACTTTCAATAAAAATGTCATCAAAAGCACTTAGGACATTAGGATTTGCAAAGAAAACTTTAACAGAAATACCAGAAGATGAAGATACAAACATAGAATATGATTTAACATTTATTGGAATGTGTGGAATGATAGACCCACCAAGAAAAGAAGTTTTAAATGCAATTAAAACGTGCAAAAATGCAGGAATAAGAATAGTAATGATAACAGGAGACCACTTGATAACAGCAGAAACAATAGCAAAAGAGCTTGGAATATATCAAGAAGGAAATCTAGCAGTTTCAGGAGATGACTTAGATGAAATGACAGATGAAGAACTTGATAAAGTAGTTCAAAAAGCAGTAGTATTTGCAAGAGTATCTCCAAATCACAAATTAAAAATAATACAATCTTTAAAAAGAACAGGCGAAATTGCAGCAATGACAGGCGATGGAGTAAATGATGCACCAGCATTAAAAGCAGCAGATATAGGAATTGCAATGGGAGTAAATGGTACAGATGTTGCAAAAGACTCATCAGACATGATATTACTAGATGATGACTTTACAACAATTGTATATGCTGTAAAAGAAGGAAGAAGAGTATATAGAAATATACAAAAAGTTATACAATTCTTGCTTGCAGGAAATATTGCAGAAATTTTAACACTATTTATAGCAACACTATTAAACTGGGATGCACCAATACTTGCAATACATGTATTATGTATAAATTTAGCAACAGATTCACTTCCAGCTTTAGCTTTAGGAGTAGACCCAGCTGATAAAAATATAATGAAAGAAAAGCCAGTAAAATCAGGAAGTTTATTTGAAAAATCACTAGTTACAAGAGTTATATTACATGGTATATATATAACAATAGCAACAATAGTTGCATATCAAATAGGATTAAGAACAGACAGTCACATTGTAGGGCAAACTATGGCATTTACAGTACTTGCAATGTCACAATTATTCCATGCATTTAATCAACGTTCAAATACTGAGTCAGTGTTAAGCACTGGAAATGGGCGAAATAAGCAACTAATATTAGCTATAATTGCTTCATTTGCAGTAATAGGGATAATATTATTTGTACCACTTATGAGGAATATATTTAGCTTAACACTACTAAAACCAATAGAATGGGTTATAACAATAGGACTTTCATTATTACCACTCATATTAGTAGAAATAACAAAATTTATAAAAAGAAAATTCAAATTAGAGATTATTTAAAAAGAGGAAAATATGTATTACGTGTATATGCTAAGATGCGAAGATAATTCAATTTACACAGGTATAACAACAGATATAGAAAGAAGATTTAATGAACATATATCTCAAGATAAAAATTGTGCTAAATATACTTTAAGGCATAAGGCAAAAAAATTAGAAAAAGTATGGAAAACAGCGGATAAGAAAATGGCATCAAAGTTAGAGTATCATATAAAGAAATTGTCAAAAGCTAAAAAAGAGGAACTTATAAGAAATAACAACTTAGAGCAATTATTAGGAGAAAAAGTTAATATAAATGAATATGAAACATTTAAAGATAGCATGATTTTTTCTACAACTTAAACAAAACTAAAAGACAGAAGCTTTAATCAAATCCTATTTTAAGGTAAGATTAAAGTTTCTTTTTTAATTAAGACAAATATTTGAACTGGAAATTAAGGTGATGATAAAATCTTGGACATTTGTAAAAATAAATTGCAAATTTACACTTTCTATGATAAAATTCAAACATGTTAAAAAAGAAAAGAGGTGAGAGATATGAGAAAAGGAAGAATATTACAAGTGCTTGAAAGAATGGAAGGTAGAATTATTCAATTAGATGAGAAGATTGACATAGTAAACCAAGATTTAAAAGAATTCAAAGAAGAGACAAGAAATAACTTTAAATTATCTGAAGTAAGATTTGATACAATAGAAAAAAGACTAGACAATTTCAAAGAAGAGACAAGAAATAACTTTAAATCATCTGAGGTAAGATTTGATACGATAGAAAAAAGATTAGGCAATTTCGAAGAAGAAACAAGAGACAACTTTGTATCAATGAGTCAAATGAATAGATATACAAACGAAAGAATAATTGAAATAGGAAATAAAATGGAAGAAGGCTTCAAAAAAGTCTACAAGGCAGTAGGAACCGCATTTGATTCAGCATTTGCATCAATAGACAAAAATTATGTTAAAATCAAAGATATTAGTTAATTTCTAAAATTTTTATTCTAAGCAAAATTTCTTTTGCAATGGGGGGAAAAGAAGAAAAGTGCCTTATAAATAAGCGCCAGAGTGACGTTTATCTATAAGGCACTTTTTTAATAAATTAAAATCATACAAATTAGCACTCTACACTTGACAGTGCTAAAAATAAGTTGTATAATAATAAATATCAAGAAAAAGCACATACTTTAAGTATATGTGCTTTTAAAATATAATTTTATAGTAAGGAGTGGTAAATATGAACATACAAAAATTCACACAAAAATCATTAGAAGCAGTGCAGAGTGCTCAAAATATAACAATCGAAAATCAAAATTCTCAAATAGAAGAAGAACATTTGCTATTGGCGTTACTTGAGCAAGATAACAGCCTAATAAAAGAGCTCCTAAAAAAGATAACAGAAGAAGAAAAATTTGAAAAAGAAGTAAAAGAAAAAATAGAGAAAAAGCCTAAAATTACAGGAGGAGCGAGACCAAATGATGGAATATATGTATCACAAAACGTAGACTTAATACTTGCAAATGCAGAGACAATTGCAAAAAACATGAAAGATGATTATGTATCAGTAGAACATATAATGCTTAGTATATTTGAAAATAGTAATCACGAAGTAAAGGAATTGCTAAAAAAATATAATATAACAAAGAATGCTTTTTTAAAGGTGTTATCAGAGGTTAGGGGAAACACAAGAGTAACAAACGATAATCCAGAAGGAACATATGACGCATTAAAAAAATATGGACAAGACTTAGTAGAACTCGCAAGAAAGCAAAAATTGGACCCAGTAATAGGAAGAGATACAGAGATAAGAAATGTAATTAGGATATTATCAAGAAAAACAAAAAATAATCCATGCTTAATAGGAGAGCCAGGAGTTGGAAAAACAGCAATAGCAGAAGGATTAGCACTTAGAATAGTAAGAGAAGATGTACCAGAAGGATTAAAAGATTGTACAATATTTTCATTAGATATGGGATCACTTGTAGCAGGAGCCAAATATAGAGGAGAATTTGAGGAAAGACTAAAAGCTGTACTTCAAGAGATAAAGAAAAGTGAAGGAAGAATAATATTATTTATAGATGAAATCCATACAATAGTGGGAGCTGGAAAAACAGATGGAGCAATGGATGCAGGAAACATTTTAAAACCAATGCTTGCAAGAGGGGAGCTTCATTGTATAGGTGCAACAACTTTAAATGAATATAGACAATATATAGAAAAAGACCAAGCATTAGAAAGACGTTTCCAACCAGTAATGGTAGATGAGCCAACAGTAGAAGATACTATATCAATACTTAGAGGATTAAAAGAAAGATATGAAGTTTATCACGGAGTTAAGATTTCAGATAGTAGCCTTATTGCAGCAGCAACTTTATCACATAGATATATATCAGACAGATTTTTACCAGATAAAGCAATAGACCTAGTAGATGAAGCATGCAGTATGATAAAAACAGAAATGGAATCAATGCCAACAGAATTAGATGAAATATCAAGAAAGATTATGCAACTTGAAATAGAAGAGACAGCATTATCAAAAGAAAAAGATGAGGTTTCTAAAAAACGTTTAGAATATATACAAAAAGAAAAAGCAGAACTAAAAACTAAATTTGATGGAATGAAAGCAAAATGGGAAAATGAGAAACAAGCAATAGGAAAAGTTCAAAAATTGCGTGAAGAAATAGAAAGAGTAAATGCAGAAATAGAGAGGTCAGAAAGAAATTACGAATTAAATAAAGCAGCAGAATTAAAATATGGAAAACTTCCAGAATTACAAAAACAGTTAGAAGAGGAAGAAAAGATATCAGAAAAAAGTAAAGAAAATGGAATACTTAGAAACAAAGTAACAGAAGATGAAATTGCAAAGATTATTTCAAGATGGACAGGTATACCAATTACTAAACTTATGGAAGGTGAAAGAGAGAAAATACTAAATTTAAGTAATATTCTTCATAAAAGAGTAATAGGTCAAAATGAGGCTGTAGAAAAAGTGTCAGAAGCAATAATACGTTCAAGAGCAGGTATTGGAGATCCAAGACGCCCAATAGGTTCATTTATGTTCTTAGGACCAACAGGAGTTGGAAAAACAGAACTTGCAAAGTCACTTGCAGAAAGTCTATTTGATGATGAACACAATATTGTAAGAATAGACATGTCAGAATACATGGAAAAGTATTCTGTATCAAGATTAATTGGTGCACCTCCAGGATATGTAGGATATGAAGAAGGAGGACAACTTACAGAAGCAGTTAGAAGAAAACCATATTCAGTAATATTATTTGACGAGATAGAAAAAGCTCATCCAGATGTATTTAATATTTTACTCCAGATACTAGATGATGGAAGAATTACAGATTCACAAGGAAGAACAGTAGATTTCAAAAATACGATAATAATACTAACTTCAAACTTAGGCTCAGAGTATATATTAGAGGGAATAGAGAAAAATGGAGAAATATCAGAAGAGGCAAAAGAAAAAGTAGAAGCATTATTAAAGCAAAGTTTTAGACCAGAGTTTTTGAACCGTTTAGATGAAATAGTATTTTATAAACCTCTTATGAAAAATGAAATATCAAAGATATTAGACATTTTAATAGAAGACTTGGAAAATAGATTAGAAGATAGAAATATAAAGCTAGAATTGAGTGATGAAGTAAAAACATATCTAATAGACAATGGATATGATGAAGTATATGGAGCAAGACCACTCAAAAGATTTGTACAAAAGAAATTAGAAACACTAATTGCAAGAAAGATACTAGAACAAAAAATATTACCAAATACTGTTGTAAAACTAGAAATGAAGGATAATGAAATATGCATAAAAGAATAATTAAATATTGCCAATTTTTACAAACAATAGTATAATATCATATAGGGCAAGGTTGAATAGGAGTAGTTGTCGCGCTGCGTCAATTATAACAACAACAATTTCTATTTCAGGATGTTCTATGTGAGCGGCGGTAACGTGAACGCCAACGATTTGTATTACTCTAACAACAACAATAACAACAATAGCTATGCGGTGCGCCCCTGTAGCTTCTA
>CASTFX010000046.1 GCA_949448405.1 uncultured Clostridia bacterium | reverse complement strand
ACAGACCTAGCCGCGCAGAACATAAAAATTATGAATATATTGACGAATATATAATAAATGATGAGTTAATATATAGTGGAGAAGGAAACACAAATATAAAAGAACAAAAAATTGCAAATCAAGGTGGAGTAGTAGCATTTAGCTATTGTAGCAAAGACTTACGGAACATATACTTCAGAATCAAAAAGCGAAGAAATAAAACATGATGGCACATTACTTTCAAAAATAGGAATTACAGAAGAAGAACTAAAATATAATATATCATTTGATATTACAATAGAACTTGCAGATGGAACAAAATTCACAGGAACAATAACATTAGATATGCCAGCAGGAAATATAATTAATTCAGGAATAGCTAATTATGAAAAAACAGAATTTTCAGATGTAATTTTCAAAAGAAATTAAAAATATATTGTAAAAATTAAAAAAACATTATATAATACAAAAAGAAATCTAACTTTTGCGTGGAGAGTAATTTTCAATAAAAATTTACGAATCTCGTCAGGTCCGAAAGGAAGCAGCGATAAGTAGAACCTTTTATGTGGAACTTACTTTCCACGGAGAAGTTAGATTTAGTATTAAGGGAGGTATAGATTAGATGGCATATACAGCATTATATAGAAAATTTAGACCCAAAACATTCAGTGAAGTAGTAGGACAAGACCATGTAATACAGACATTAAAGAACCAAATAATATCTGGGAGAATAGGACATGCATACCTTCTTACAGGAGGAAGAGGAACAGGAAAAACTTCAACAGCAAAGATACTAGCAAGAGCTATAAACTGTCTAAATCCAAAAAATCGGAGAACCATGTAATGAATGTGAAGTTTGTAAAGCAAATTTAGAGCGGAACACTTACGGATGTGGTAGAAATGGATGCTGCATCAAACAATAGTGTAGAAGATATAAGAAGTATAAAAGAGAAAATAAATTTTTTACCAACACTTGCTAAATATAGAGTATACATTATAGATGAGGTACATATGTTGTCAACAGGAGCTTTTAATGCCTTACTCAAGACATTAGAAGAACCACCAGAACATGTAAAATTTATACTTGCGACAACAGAACCGCAAAAATTACTAGCAACTATATTATCTAGATGTCAGAGATTTGATTTCAAAAAAATATCAAATGAAGATTTGATAAAAAGAATGAAAATTGTATGTGAAGAAAGTAACATTCAGATAACAGAGCAAGCCCTAAACTTAATTGCAAATTTATCAGAAGGAGCTGCAAGGGATGCATTAAGTATATTAGAAAGATGCTTGCAAGACCGGAGAAACTAATATTGATGAAAACAAAATTAAAGATTTAGTCGGAATACCTAAATTTGTATATGTTCATAATATAATAAATGGAATAATAAATAAGGACATAGAGAAATCATTAAACGCAATGAACGAGGTTTTAAATGAAGGAAAAGACTTAGGGAATTTTTTATGGGAAATGATAAAATATACAAAAGATATCCTTATGTATAAAGTAAGTAAGAAAAACGAAATATACAGTAACGATGAAATAGCACAAATTTCAGAAATAGCAGAAAAAGTATCAAAAGAAGAACTTATAAATATAATATATAAATTATCAGAATTAGAGAATAAAATGAAGTGGTCTTCACAAAAAACAATTATATTTGAAACAGAAATTATAAAACTATGTGTAAAAGAAGATAATAAAGGATTAGAAGAAAGAGTACAAAAATTAGAAAAAGAAATATCAGAAGGAGTAACAACTAAAATAGATAAGCCTAGGGAAGAAATACAAACTACAAGATATGAAATTCCTAAGATGACTCAAACTAAAGTAGAAAATAAAAATATACAAGAAAAAAAAGAAGAACAAAAAAAAGATTTTAAACCGTCAGAAAGCCTTGCAAATGGAAATATAATAACAAGTTGGCCTAATGTATTAACAGATTTAAAAAAGCAAGGAAAAGTTATGCTATACGCAAACTTAATAAATACAGAAGCAGTAGAGATAAATGATATGACAGTTGGCATAAGATTTAATAATGGATTAAATTCATTTAGAAAAGAGTTATTACAAAAACCAGAAAATATGAGTATATTAGTAAAAGAAATATCTGTAGTATGTGGAAAACCGATGCAAATAAAATTAGAAGATGCTGGGCAAGTAAAACCGAAAACAGTATCTGTTCAAGAAGAAGTTATACAAAATCCAAAAGAAGAAGCAGAAGAGGATATTTTAGAGAATTTAGATATACCAATAAATTTTATAGAAGAATAAAGGAGGAATTTTAATATGTCAAAAAGAGGAGGATTTCCAGGAGGAGCAAGCTTTGGAGGAATGAATATTAATAAGCTTATGAAAGAAGCTAAAAAGATGCAAGAAGATATGGAAAAATCACAAGAAGAATTAACAGGAAGAGAATTTGATGCTACAGCAGGAGGAGGAGCTATAACAGTAAAAGTAAGTGGAGCAAAAGAAATAAAAGAAATTAAAATACAAAAAGATGTAGTAGACCCAGAAGACATAGAAATGTTAGAAGATTTAATATTAACATGTGTAAATGAAGCATTAAAAAAAGTTGATATAGCACAGAGTGCAAGCCTTGGGAAATACAATATACCAGGATTAATGTAAAAAGAGAGGAAATATCATGTCGTACTATTCTCCATCAATAGAGAAATTAATAGAAGGATTCGAAAAACTACCAAGTATAGGACATAAAACAGCTGTAAGATTAGCATTTCATATTTTAGATGCAAATGAAGAAGATGTAACAGAATTTATAAATTCAATAGTAAATGCAAAGAAAAATTTAAAATACTGTTCCAAATGTTTTAATATTTCAGATAGTGACCCATGTCAAATATGTGGGAGCCCTAAGAGGGACCAAAATTTAATATGTGTTGTAGAAGATGTAAAAGATGTTATAGCAATGGAAAGAACACATGAATTTAAGGGAGTATATCATGTTCTACATGGTTCAATATCTCCAATGAATGGCATAGGACCAGATGAAATAAAGATAAAAGAATTATTAAGTAGAATTCAAAATAATAGTGAAATAAAAGAAATAATACTTGCAACTAACCCAAGAGTAGAGGGAGAAGCGACAGCAATGTACATATCTAAAATACTTAAGACATTTAACATTAAAGTAACAAGAATAGCACATGGAATACCAGTAGGAGGAGACTTAGAGTATACGGATGAAGTGACTTTGACAAAAGCCTTAGAGGGCAGACATGAACTATAAAACTAAAGAAAACGAGAGAAAACAAGAGGAAATAAAAAGAAATAAAAGAAAAACAAGGAAAACAAAAAAATACAAAATTTGAATAATTATCCCATTTAGTGTAAAATCTAATAGTATACTGAAATAATAGTATCCGTAAGGTTAAACAAAAACATAAAGGAGTGCTAAAGATAATAGTATGAGAAAATTTTTAATAGGATTAAGGACAAGCATAAAAATAAGTGCATTATTTGCTGTTAGCCTAGTAATAATATTTGCTATAGTAATGGGAGTATATAAGCCAATATATAGTGTAACTATAGATGGAGAAATGGTTGGATATAGTAAAGATAGAGCAGCTCTTCAAGCTAGAATAAATGACTATATAGAGAAGGAAAATAAAGAAGGTATAGCATTCATTCAAATAGATCAAAAAAACTTACCAGAGTATAAATTATGTTTTCTAAAAAGAGGCATAGAAACTAATGATGATGAGATATATGAAAAAGTGGTAGCAACAGGAACAGCTTTTTACAGATATTATGCTTTAATAGTAGGAAATGAAGAAAAATGCTATGTAGAGACATTTGAAGAAGCAGAAAATATAGTAAATGGTTTAAAAGATAAAAATAGTAACAATTTAGATAGTATCTCTATAAAAGAGAAATATGTAACAAATAGAGTAGAAACAACAGATAAAGATACAGCAGTGGCAGCTTTGTTCGAAGAAAAGAAAGTTAACGTAGAAGTAGCACAAAAAAGTAAAAGTACTACAAGTAGTGGTGGAAAAATTTCAAGTGGAAAAGTTGGAAGTGGATATAAATCAGCAGGTATAAACTTTATAAAACCAATATCAGCAGTAATAACTTCAAGATTTGGTTCAAGATGGGGAAAAAGCCATAAAGGTTTAGATTTTGGAGCATCAACAGGAACTACAATAAAAGCTGCAGCAGCTGGAACCGTAACATTTGCAGGATGGAATAGTGGAGGATATGGAAATCTAGTAATTATTTCACATGGAAATGGTGTTCAAACATATTATGCACACTGTAGTAGCATAACAACAAAAGTAGGAGCAAGAGTATCATCAGGTCAAGCAATTGCAAAAGTAGGAAATACGGGAAGATCATATGGATCACATCTACATTTTGAAATAAGAATAAATGATGTAGCATATAACCCAGAATTATATTTATAAATATAAGACAAGACGCTGCATAAGCGTCTTGTTTTCATATACAAATAAAAAAGAGGAGAAATTAAAATGAAAGTAGTAATATTTTACGCAACTTATGGAGGAGGACATCTAAGTGCAGCTAATGCAATGAAAGAAGCAATCGAAAAAGAATATCCAAAAATGGAAGTTCAAGTTATTGATTGTATGAAATATTTAAATAAATTTATAAATTATGTAACAGTTAAATCATATGAAGGACTATCAAAAAATATGCCAAAAATGTGGGGAAGAATATATAAAGCCTCAAGAAAAGGAGCAATAGCGGCATTTAGTAATGGTGTAAATAAAATGCTTGCAAATAAACTTGGAAAACTAATAAAAGAATTAAATCCTGACTACATAATTTCAGCACATCCATTTTCAACTCAAATGTGCGGAATATTAAAATCACATAAAAAAATAACAGTTCCAGTAGCTACAATATTAACAGATTTTAAATATCATGAACAATGGTTAGTTAAACATGAATATTTAGAAACATTTTTTACATCAAATGAAGATATGAAAAAAGACTTGATCGCTTATGGAATAAAAGAAAGTAAAATATATGTAACTGGGCTTCCAATATCTCAAAAATTTTCAAATAAATTTAATAAAGAAGAAATACTAAAAGAATTTAATTTGAAAAATAATTTAAAAACAGTATTATTTTTTGCAGGAGGAAAAATGGGACTTGCAAGAAAAAATATTGTAATTTTTATGAAGACATTAGTAAAAAAATCAAAAGATATTCAAGTAGTTGCGGTATCAGGAAAAAATCCAAAAATATATGAAACATTTAAAGAAATTGCAAAAGATAGTGAAAATGTGAAAGTATTAGAGTTTACAGATAAAGTTGCAGAGCTTATGAGTGTATCAGATTTAGTTATTACAAAACCAGGAGGAATTACTTCTTCTGAAAGTTTGGCATCAAATTTACCTATAGTTATAATAAATCCTATACCAGGACAAGAGGAAGAAAATGCAGAATTTTTAGAGAATAATGGACTAGGGATATGGATAAAAGAAGATAAAGACATTAAAAAAGATATATTAAAAATAATAGATGATGATGAAAATTTAAATAAAATTAAAAATAATATTAAAAAAGTCGGAAATCCAAATGCTGCAAAAGACATATGTGAAATAATATTTAATAAATAAATATGTATAAAAATCCCAAAAATGAACAAAATGTAATTATTATTAAAATTTTTGGGAGGTAAAAAATGGGAGACGTAGGGTCCAAATTAAAAGACTGGAAAAATAGGCTAAAAGATAGACACATGTTTACAATAGTAATGATAATAGTTGTACTATTAATAGCTGTTATTGCGCTTGGAATTTATACTTATGCTAAACAAAGAGAATATAGAGAGGTTGCAGCAAATGATTATAATAGAGCATTCTATGAATTAATAAGTTATATGGAAGAAGTAGAAACATATCTTGCAAAATCAACAATAACTTCTACTCCAGAACATGGAGCAAAAACTCTTGCACATGTTTGGAGAGAAGCTGATTTAGCAGGTGTATATTTAGGACAACTTCCAATAAATAATGAAGGACTATCAAATGCACAAAAGTTTTTAAATCAAATAAGTGATTATAGTTATTCGCTATCAATGAAGACAATAAATGGAGAAAAGCTTACGGATGAAGAACTAAAAAATCTAGAAAAAATGCATGAATATTCAGTAACATTAAAAGATACTTTAAATCAATTAGCAAATGAGATAAATGATGGAACAATTAAATGGGGAGAATTAGAAAGCGAAGGAAGCAAAACTTTTGCACAACAGGTAAGCAATATATCAACAGATAGCTTTGGAAACATAGAAACAACATTTGATGATTATACAGGATTGATATATGATGGTGCATTTTCTGAACATATGACAAGTCCAGAAAGAAAAGGATTAACAGGAGAAAATATCGACGAAAATAAAGCAAAGGAAATAGTAAAATCGTTTACGGGAGCAAACGATAATCAGATATCAAGTAATGGGCTTTCAGAAAATGGAAATATACCTTCATATAGTTTCATAATTAAAACAGAAGATAATTCAAAAAGTATATCAATTTCTCAAAAAGGTGGACATATAGTATATATGAATTATTATAGAGAAATTGGAGAAGAGAAAATATCAGAACAAGAAGCAATTGAAAGAGGAAAAAATTTCTTAAATGAAAAAGGATATTCTTCTATGAAAGAAACATACTATTTAAGACAACAAGGATGTTTAGTTATAAATTATGCATATTCACAAGATAATGTAACGATTTATCCAGATTTAATAAAAGTAAAAATAGCACTAGACAATGGAGAAATACTTGGTATAGAAACAGCAGGATATTTAAATTGCCATACGGAAAGAAGGATAAGTCAAAGAATAATTTCAGCAGAAAAAGCAAAAGAAAAATTAAATAAAAGAATAGAAACTCAAAGTGAAAAATTAACAATAATTCCAACAGAATACAATACAGAAATATTATGCTGGGAATTTACAGGAAAAGTAGGCGAAAATGAATTCTTAGTATATATAAATGCTGAAAATGGAAAAGAAGAAGATATATTAATGATAGTAAATACACCAAATGGAACACTAACAACATAAAAATTTCCTAAAAAATAAAAAATTACAAGGGATTAAATTTTAAAAAATACAAAAAATAATATTATCTCTAAATTTCAGGAGGTAATTAAAATGAGTAAAAATAAAGGTTTAATATCAGAAAATTTAAAAGAAGAAATAGCAAAGGAATTAGGAGTATATGACACAGTAAAAGAAGATGGTGGATGGGGAAATGTATCATCTAAGACTTGCGGAAATATAGTAACAAAAGCAATCGAAATAGCAAATAGAAGTGTAGAGAAATAGTGAATTTAATAAATTAATATATAAGCACCCTTAAAATAATAGGGTGCTTATATTGATTTTTATAATAATAAAGTATAAAATATAAAAAAGTAAAAGTGGGAGGAATAAAAATGCAAGAATTAAAAATTAATGGAATATATAGACACTTCAAAGGAGATTATTACATAGTAGAAGGAATAGGAATACATAGTGAAACAAAAGAAAAATATGTAATATATAGAGGGCTATATGGTGATACAAATAAATTATATTTAAGACCATATGATATGTTTTTAGAAAAAGTTGATAGACAAAAATATCCAAATGTAAAACAAGAATATAGATTTGAGTTACAAAATATAGAAAGTGTATCTGCAAATTTTAAAGGAGAATAAAATGAGCAAAGAATGCACAATATGTCCACATAAATGTAAAATAGATAGAGAAATAGATATCGGAAGATGCAAAGCAGGAAATAAAATAGAAATAGGCGGAGTAAGTCTGCATAAATTCGAAGAACCATGTATAAGTGGAGAAAATGGTTCAGGAACAGTATTTTTTTCAAAATGTAATTTAAACTGTGTGTTTTGCCAAAATTATGAAATAAGTAATTTAGGAAACGGAAGAATAATTGAAGTAGAAGAATTGGCAGATATTTTTATAAAACAACAAGAAAATAAAGCAGAAAATATAAATCTAGTAAGTCCAACAATATATGCAAATAAAATAGCAGAGGCTATAAAACTTGCAAGAGCTAGGGGACTAATGATTCCGATAATATATAATACAAATGGATACGAAAATATAAAAACATTAAAAAAATTAAATGGATTAATAGATGTATACTTACCAGATTTAAAATATTATGAAAATAATATAGCAATAAAATATTCAAAAATTAATAATTATTTTGAAATAGCAACTGTTGTTTGTGAAAGAAATTTTAGGGAAATGCCC
>CASTFX010000045.1 GCA_949448405.1 uncultured Clostridia bacterium | reverse complement strand
GGGACAAAAAATGCATCCACATGGATTAAGAGTAGGTGTAATAAGTGACTGGGACTCAAAATGGTACGCAGATAGCAAACACTATTCAGATTACCTAGTAGAAGACCATAAGATCCGTGAATATGTAAAGAAGAAATTATTTGTTAGTGGTATTTCAAAAATAGTAATTGAAAGAACTACAAAATTAGTTAAAGTTAATGTTTATACAGCAAAACCAGGACTAGTAATAGGAAAAGGTGGAACTTTAGTAGAAACATTAAAAACAGAATTACAAAAAATGATAGGAAAAGATATCAAAATTGATATCATAGAAGTTAAAGATTTTGATACTAATGCACAATTAGTTGCAGAAAGTATCTGTGCACAATTAGAGAAGAGAGTATCTTTCAGACGTGCAATGAAACAAGCAATGGCTAAGGCTATGAAAGCAGGTGCTTTAGGAATAAAGACATCTGTATCAGGAAGATTAGCAGGAGCTGACATGGCAAGAACAGAATTCTACAAAGAAGGTACAATTCCACTTCAAACTTTAAGAGCTGATATAGACTATGGTTTCTATGAAGCAGATACAACTTATGGAAAAATAGGTGTTAAAGTTTGGATATATAAAGGAGAAGTTCTTCCTACTAAAAAAACTAAAACAGAAGGAGGAGAATAATAATGCCATTAATGCCAAAAAGAACAAAATATAGAAAAATGCAAAAAGGTAGAAACAGAGGTAAAGCTTCAAGAGGTACAAAGGTTACTGATGGAGAATATGGACTACAAGCAACAGGTGCAGCATTAATAAAATCTAATCAAATAGAAGCTGCACGTATTGCCATGACTCGTTATATAAAAAGAGGTGGTAAAGTTTGGATAAAAATATTCCCAGACAAACCAATAACAAAGAAACCTGCTGAAACTCGTATGGGTAAAGGTAAGGGAGCTCCTGAATATTGGGTAGCTAAAGTAAAACCAGGAAGAGTAATGTTCGAGATAGAGGGTGTTACTGAAGATATAGCAAAAGAAGCTTTAAGACTTGCTGCTAACAAACTACCAGTTAGTTCAAAATTTGTAGTAAGAGAAAGTGGTGATAGTGATGAAGATTAATAAAATAACTGAAATGTCTTCACCAGAACTTGAAAAAGAATTAGGTGAATTAAAAACAGAATTGTTTAAATTAAGATTTAGCCTAGCAACAAACGGATTAGATAATCCTATGAAAATAAAAGAAGTAAAAAAAGATATTGCTAGAATTAATACAGTATTAAGACAAAGAGAATTAGAAACTGCTAAGAAAGGAGAGTAAATCTTATGGAAAGAAATCTTCGTAAAGTTATGATTGGTACAGTAACTTCAGATAAAATGGATAAAACAGTAGTAGTATCAGTTGAAACAAGCGTTAGACATAGTACTTATAAAAAGACTATGAAAAGAACATATAAATTAAAAGCTCATGACGAAAAAAATGAATGTAACATAGGAGATAAAGTAAAAGTAATGGAAACAAGACCTTTATCTAAACAAAAAAGATGGAGAGTTGTTGAAATACTTGAAAAAGCAGAAAAATAATTTAAAGGAAGGAGGAACTAAGTTAGATGGTTCAACAACAAAGTATATTAAAAGTAGCTGATAACACTGGTGCAAAAGAGATTATGTGCATTAGATGTTTAGGTGGTTCATATAGAAGATATGCCAATATAGGAGATATAATAGTTGCTTCTGTCAAAGATGCTACACCAGGAGGAGTTGTAAAAAAAGGTGACGTTGTAAAAGCAGTAGTAGTAAGAAGCAAAAAAGGTGTAAGACGTGCTGATGGTTCTTATATCAAATTTGATGAAAATGCAGCAGTTATAATTCGTGAAGACGGAACACCAAAAGGAACTCGTATATTCGGTCCAGTAGCTAGAGAGTTAAGAGAGAAAGATTATATGAAAATATTATCTCTAGCACCTGAAGTTCTTTAATAGATTAACGAAAATGGCTAGTATCCATTTAAGAGTTATAAATTAAAGATGCGAAAACGTAAAATTTGTTAATGAAGCTTGCAAAATAGCTAAACCTAATTATACAAATTTTAAGTTGTAGCTTTAAAAACTGATAAGGTTAAGAATATAATAAAGAGGTGAAAATTAAAATATGAAAATAAAAAAAGGCGATACAGTTTGCATATTATCAGGAAATGATAAAGGCAAAAAAGGAGAAGTTCTAGAAGTTATACCAAAAACAGAAAAAGTAATTGTTAAAGGTGTAAATGTTAGAAAAAGACATGTAAAACCTAGAAAACAAGGCGAAGAAGGAGGAATAATACCAGTAGAATGCGCTATACATAGTAGCAAAGTAAATGTGGTATGTCCAAAATGCAATAAGCCTGCAAGATTAGGATATGTTATAGAAAAAGATGAAAAAGTACGTGTTTGTAAAAAATGCGGAAGCAAATTAAAATAATAGAAATTAAGGAAGGAGGTTTCAAAACCTTATGGAAAAGTTAAGAGAACAATATGAAAAAGAAGTAGTTCCAGCATTAATGAAAAAATTTAATTATAAATCTATTATGGAAGTTCCAAAACTTGATAAAATAGTTATAAATATAGGGTTAGGAGACATTAGAGATAACCCAAAATCATTAGAAAATGCTATGAATGATTTAAGCTTAATTACAGGACAAAAACCAATTATAACTAAAGCTAGAAAATCAATCGCTGCATTTAAATTAAGAGAAGGTGCTAACGTTGGTTGCAAAGTTACATTAAGAAAAGAAAAAATGTATGAATTTGCATATAAAGTATTCAATGTTGCACTACCAAGAGTTAGAGATTTTAGAGGAGTATCAAATACTTCTTTTGATGGAAAAGGTAATTATTCAATGGGAGTTAAAGAACAATTAATATTCCCTGAAATAGAGTATGATAAGATAGACAAACTAAGAGGAATGGATATAATCTTTGTAACTACAGCAAAGACAGACGAAGAAGCTCGTGAGTTACTAACTCTTTTAGGAATGCCATTTAAGAATTAGTGAAAGGAGAAAATCATGGCTAAAAAATCAATGATTGTTAAGCAACAAAGACCACAAAAATTTAAAACTAGAGAATATAATAGATGTAAATTATGTGGTAGACCACATGCTTACATTAGAAAATATGGAATTTGCCGTGTATGCTTCAGAGAATTAGCTCATAAGGGAGAGATTCCAGGAGTTAAGAAAGCAAGCTGGTAAGAATAAAAATAACATTTTTTCAAAATTTTGGAAGGAGGAGAAAAATGAATACAACAGATCCAATAGCTGATATGTTAACAAGAATAAGAAATGCTAATAGCAGCAAACATAAAACAGTTGATATACCTGCTTCAAAGATGAAGTTAGCTATAGCTGATATATTATTTAAAGAGGGATATATAAAATCATTTGAAGAAATATCAAGTGATGTTCAAGGAACTATCAGAGTAACTCTAAAATATGATGAAAAAGGAAATAGAGTTATAGCTGGTATAAAAAGAATAAGTAAACCAGGACTTAGAGTATATGCTTCAAAAGAAGAATTACCACAAGTTTTAAATGGTTTAGGAATAGCAATTGTATCTACATCAAAAGGAATAATGACAGATAGAGAAGCAAGAAAAGAAGGACTTGGAGGAGAAGTTTTAGCTTACGTATGGTAAAAAATTAAAACAAAAATAAAGAGGTGAATATAAATGTCAAGAATAGGCAACAAACCTATTGAAATACCAGAAGGTGTTGAAGTTAAGGTTCAAGGAAGTCATGTAACAGTTAAAGGACCAAAAGGTACTTTAGAAAAAGATTTAAGTGAAGAATTATCAATTTCTGTTGAAGAAGGTAAAGTTATAGTTAAAAGACCTAATGATGAAGTAGAAATGAAAAGTCTACACGGATTAACAAGAACATTAATCAACAATATGGTAATAGGTGTAAAAGAAGAATTTAAAAAAGAATTAGAGATTAATGGTGTTGGTTACAGAGTTCAAAAACAAGGAAATGACTTAAATTTAGTATTAGGTTATTCACACCCTGTAATATACAAAGCACCAGCTGGAATTTCTTTTGATGTACCAAATCCAAACTCAATAATAGTTAAAGGTATTGATAAAGAATTAGTAGGTCAAACAGCAGCAGAAATTAGAACAAAGAGATTACCAGAAGTTTACCGTGGTAAAGGAATTAAATATGTTGATGAAGTTATTAGACGTAAGGAAGGAAAAACTGGTAAGAAGTAATTAAATTAAAGAAAGGAGAAAAGACATGATAAAGAGTACAGACAGAAAAATGGAAAGAGAAAGAAGACATTTACGTGTTCGTAGAAAAATCTCTGGAACAGCTGAACGTCCAAGATTATGTATATACAGAAGTAATACAAATCTTTATGTACAAGTAATAGATGATGTAGCAGGAAAAACATTAGTATCTGCATCAACTATGGACAAAGAAATAAAAACAAAACATGCTAACTGTGAAGCTGCAAAAGAAGTTGGAGCACTAATTGCAAAAAGAGCTATAGAGAAGAAAATAAAAACAGTAGTATTTGATAGAGGCGGATATATATATCATGGTGTTGTAAAAGCTTTAGCAGAAGCAGCACGTGAAGGAGGACTAGAATTCTAGTACGAACAAAAATATAATTAAGGAGGAAAACTCGTAAAATGGAAGAAAATAATACACTTGAGTTAAAAGAAAAAGTAGTTGCCATAAGTAGAGTTGCAAAAGTTGTAAAGGGTGGTAGAACTTTTAGATTTAGCGCAGTAGTTGTTGTAGGAGACGAAAACGGACACATTGGAGTAGGTAATGGAAAAGCAGCAGAAGTTCCTGATGCTATCAAAAAAGCTATTCAAGATGCTAAGAAAAACTTAGTAGAAGTTCCAGTAGTAGAAACAACAATACCACATGAATATATCGGAACAGCTGGAAGTGCAAAAGTTATGTTAAAACCAGCAGCAAAAGGTACAGGAGTTATCGCTGGAGGTAGTGTAAGACCAGTACTAGAACTTGCAGGATACAAAGACATTAGAACTAAGGTTATAGGAACAAATAACCCTAGAAACGTTGTTTATGCAACTATTAATGCTTTAACAAATATGATGACAGTTGAGCAAGCTGCTAAAAAAAGAGGAAAAAAAGTAGAAGAAATATTATAAGACAATTAGGCGTAGCAAAGTTAAAGTGTAAGACGCCCAAAATGTGCAAAGCTACTACAAACCATTGCACATACTAAGGTAAATTAACCTTATTTTTAGAAAAATAATAATTTTCTAAAAAACAAAAAGATAAATTTAGGAGGTGTAATCAAAAAATGAAATTAGGAGAATTAAAACCAGCAGTAGAAAAAAAGGCTAGAACAAGAGTTGGTCGTGGTGTTGGTTCAGGACTTGGAAAAACATCTGGTAGAGGTCATAAAGGACAAAAAGCAAGATCACGTGGAGGAGTAAGACGTGGTTTCGAAGGTGGTCAAACTCCATTATATAGAAGATTACCAAAAAGAGGATTTACTAATATCCATGCAAATAATTATGTAGAAGTTACATTAACAATGCTTAATAAATCTGAATCAGAAAAAGTTACAGCAGAAAGCTTAATGAAAGAAGGAATTATAAGCAAAGTAAATGATGGAATAGTAATATTAGGAACAGGTAGTTTAGATAAAAAGTTAGAAGTTGCAGCAAAAAGATTTACAAAAACAGCAAAAGAAAAAATCGAAGCTGCCGGAGGAAAGATTGAGGTGGTTTAATTGTTTCAAACAATAAAAAACGCTATAAAGACTCCAGACGTTAGAAAAAAGTTATTATATACAGTACTATTAATAGTTATATTTAGATTAGGATGCTACATAACAGTACCAGGAGTAAACAGTGTAGCATTAGCAGAAGCTCTTGGAGCACAAAACCGGATTATCAGGACTAATAAACCTAATATCAGGTGGTGCATTCTCAAGATTTTCAATGTTTGCAATGAGCATAAGTCCATATATCACAGCATCAATTGTTATTCAATTGTTAGCTATGGTAATACCTGCACTTGAAAGACTTTCTAAAGAAGAAGGAGAAGCAGGTAGAGACAAATTAAATAAATATACAAAAATATTAACAATAGTATTGGCTTTAGTAGAAAGTTTAGGAATATATCTATCATACAGAAGTGCTGGAATATTCGTTGATGAAAGCTTCAAAACAGGAGCATTAGTAGTACTTTCATTAGTTGCAGGAACTTCACTACTTATGTGGATAGGAGATCAAATAACTAATAAAGGTATTGGAAATGGAATATCAGTAATAATTTTCGTAGGTATATTATCAGGCTTACCAAGTGGAATAATAACAATATGGAATTTAATATTTACAAGTTTAGGATTCTCTACAACAGGATTAATAACAGCACTTGGAATATTAATAGGAGCAATAATATTAGTTGCAGCAGTTGTATTTGTACAACAAGCTGAAAGAAGAGTACCAGTACAATATGCTAAAAAAGTCGTTGGAAGAAAAATGTATGGTGGACAAAATACACATATACCATTAAAACTTGCAATGGCAGGTGTAATGCCAATAATCTTTGCATCATCATTCCTAACATTCCCTGCAATGATAATATCAATGTTTAATACAAATATTGCAGCTGGAACAGGATTTTGGTCAGTAATATATAAATTCTCAATTGCTACATCATCTGCAGCTGTACCATTGGGATACGCAATAGCAAATGCACTAGTTTATCTAGTATTAATTGTTGCATTTACATTCTTCTATACTTTTGCTACATTCAATCCAGCAGAAGTATCAAACAATATAAAGAAGAATGGTGGATTTATTCCTGGAATAAGAGCAGGAAAACCTACAACAGAATATTTAACATCAATAGTATCTAAGATAACATGGTTTGGAGGAATATATTTAGCAATAATAGCTATACTTCCAATGCTATTAAGATTCACAAGTATAGATATAACATTTGGTGGTACATCAATATTAATCGTTGTTGGTGTTGCTCTTGAAGTAGTACAACAATTAGAGTCACAATTAGTGATGAGACATTACAAAGGTTTCCTAGAATAAATTTCCATAATAAACGTTGCCTTACGTCGTTGTTGCTCTTTCAAAATCGAATCGACGTGCAGGAGCACGCCTCATCGATATTTGAAATCACACGCCTAGTAATGCTCGTTTCTTATGAAAATTACAGGATATTTGTAATAAAGAGAGGTATTTATATGATAATAATAATGCTTGGAGCACAAGGAACAGGGAAAGGAACTGTTGCTGGAATTGTCAGCAAAGAAACAGGACTTCCACAAGTTTCAACAGGAGATATATTTAGAAAAAATATCAGTGAAAAAACTGAACTAGGAATTGCTGCGGATAAGTATATTTCATCAGGAAATTTAGTTCCAGATGAGATAACAGTGCCTATGGTAAAAGATAGATTAACTTGGGAAGACGCAAAAAATGGAGTAATACTAGATGGATTTCCAAGAACTATAGAACAAGCAGAAAAGCTAGATAAGATGTTAGAAGAAATGGGACAAAAAGTAGACTTAGTAGTAAATTTAGTAACACCAAGAGAAGAAATCATAGATAGAATGCTTACAAGAAGAGTATGTACTAATCAAGATTGTAAAACAACATATAATATAAAACTAAGTCCACCAAAAGTAGAAGGAATCTGCGATAAATGTGGATCACAATTAAAACAAAGAGAAGATGACTCAGATCCAGAAGCAATAAATAGAAGACTAGAAATCTATGAAGAAAAAACTAGTCCACTCGTAGAATATTACGATAAAAAAGGTGTATTAAGTACAGAAAAAGTCAGCGTGTCAATTAATAGAATGGGCATAGATGTTGCAAACGATTTAATAGAAAAACTTAGATAAGGAAAAGTTAATTGAAAAAATGAGTATTGCTAGGAAAGCAATTTCCTAATGGATACAGTCTACTTTGTAAACTGTATACTGATGCTGTAACGAGTGAAGCTCTAGCAGCCTCAGCAACAAAGCAAGACGAAGTTAATTTTTCAATAGGAATAAAAAGATGATCGAAATAAAATCAAATAGAGAGATAGAACTAATTAAAGAAGCATGTAGGATAGTAGCTCTTGTTCATAAAAAAATGGAAGAGACAATTAAACCAGGAATAACCACAATGGAACTTGATAAGATTGCAGAAAAGATTATCAGAGAAAATGGTGGTATTCCTGCCCAAAAAGGGTATCCTAGCTATCAAAAAGGAGTTCCTAACTTCCCAAGCACAATATGTGCATCTGTAAATGATGAGGTCATACATGGCATACC
>CASTFX010000044.1 GCA_949448405.1 uncultured Clostridia bacterium | reverse complement strand
TTATTTTTCAATGTTCTTGTGTCATATCTATTTTAAACCTATAAGTTTTGTATCTTATTATTTCTCACTTTGGTATAACGTTTGTTTCATTTTTTATAAAGATTTAAAAGCCTTCTATTAAAAAAATACTTGATACTTTTTAACTGTTTCGAATCCAACACAATTATCTTTTATTTAATTATAAATAACTTACTATATCCTCAAATGTGTCATATCCACTTTCACTATTGATATGTCCTGCATTTGGTATTAAAATTTGCTCTGTTGCAATTGTAGCTACAAAATCTTTTTCAGCTTCATATTTTATATATGGATCATTATCTGAATAGAAACAAATAATTTCATCTGCATATTTTTTTATATCTTCTAAGTTATCAAAATACATTGATTTATTTACTGTATCATATTCTTCATTGATTCCTAAATAGTTGTTAAATCCACATACAAAAATTAATTTTTTCACTTTTACTTTATTTTCAGTTAAAAATTTTGATATAAACACTGGTGCAATGCTATGTCCTATTATTGTTGTGTTTTCATTAATTAATCCTAAATCTAAATAGTATTTAAGTAAATTACTCCAATTCTCATAATTTTGATAGCCTACTCCTATTGGGAATTGTGGTACATATACCTGTTTTTCATCTGATACTAAAAAATCCTGTAACCAACTAAACCAATTTCCAAATGGGCTTCCAAAACTTCCATGTATTATAAAATAATTTTTCATTTACTTTTCCTCCAATTAATATTTTTTATTTTCTATCTTTTAAATATTTCTTTACTATTTCAGTTACTTCACTGTGCACTTTTCCATTGCTGACAACTGCTCCATTTATGCTTTCATCATATCTTTGTTCATTCCCAAATAAATCTGTAACTGTTCCACCTGCTTCTTCAACAATAACTTTAACTGCTGCAATATCACAATTTTTATGTTTTGTACCTGGAAAAATAGCAAGAGTAAAATCTCCAGAAGCAACACACATACATGCTCTTATAATACTACCTAATCCAATAATATATGTTTTATTTCCTAATTCTTGCAATACTTTAGATGTATTATAGTCTGCTTCTGGCCATAAATCATAATGACATACTGTTTTCATGTCATCTAATTCATAATCATTTACAGTTATCTTTTCTCCATTTTTATATGCGCCTTTTCCTTTTATTGCAGTATATAAATTATCAGTAAATGGATCAAAAACCACTCCAACTTTTGATTCCCCTTTAATAACTAGTGCTAGCGAAAATACTGCTACTGGAATATGTCTAGCATACATTGCTGTTCCATCAACTGGATCGCATACCCATACATAATCACTTTTACCAAACTGTTCTTCTTCGCCATCTACTGAATGAGAAGGATATTTTTCTTTAACTTGTTTTATTAAGTATGAATTTATTTCGGTATCTGCTAGTGTTACAATTGTTTTATCTCCTTTATAACTTGCACCATTATTCTGTTTAAAATATTTCATCATTACTTTACCAGCATATTGTGCTATATCTTTTGCAAAGGCTAAATATTCTTCTAATGTTTCCATTTTAAATTCCCTCCATTTCTCTTAGTAGTTTCTCTAAAAAACCATCTTCATCATTAGCTAATGTGATTTCATCTGCTTTTCTCCTCAAAAGTTATAATCTCCGAAACCATATCAAAATCAAACATTACATGTCTTATTTTAGACCTAGCACCGCCACACATTCAACGTGGCTTGTATATGGAAATAAATCTACTGGTGTTATTTCTTTTATCTCATACTTCTCCTCTAGTTTTCCTAAATCTCTAACAAGTGTTGCTGGGTTACAACTAATATATACTATCTTTTTAGGCTCCATTTTTAATAAATTATCTACTGTATTTAAGTCTAGTCCTCTTCTTGGTGGGTCTACAAATACAACATTCGGACTAATTTTTCTATCATATATCAAATTTCCTAAAACCTTTTCTACATCACCTGCTGTAAATTCAATATTTTCTATATTATTTATTTTTGCGTTCTCTTTTGCATCCTCTATTGCTTGTTCGACAATCTCAATTCCATACACTTTCTTCACATATTTTGATGCAAATATTCCAATAGTACCTATTCCACAATATAAATCAAAAACTATATCATTTTCCCCTAATTTTGCACCTTCTATTGCTAAATTATATAATTTTTCTGTTTGTATTGGATTTATTTGATAAAATGACATTGCTGAAATATTAAATATAAACTCTCCTAATCTATCTTGGATATATCCGCTTCCATAAACAACAATATTTTCATTTCCAAGTATCACATTTGTATTTTTCTTATTAATATTTTTAACAATTGTCTTTATATTATGGAATTTCTCTATTAACTTATTTTTCAGTTCTTTCTCTTTTGGAAGGTTACTATTACTTAATACAAGTACACACATTACCTCATCTGTCTTCATTCCATATTTAATAATTATATGTCTAAATAGCCCTTTACCAGTTTTCTCATTATATACACTTATATTATTTTCATTTATAAAATCTATAATAAATTTTGATATTTCCCCAGATATTTTTGTTTGTATTTTACACTCTGCAAATTCAATTATATCATGAGTTCTATTCGCAAAAACACCAAAAGCAGCTCTTCCCTCTTTATCTATTCCAACTGGGTATTGTGCTTTGTTTCTATAATAAAAAGGATTATCCATACCGTACTGTTTCTTTTACTTTTATTTTCTCTTTAATATTTTTATCTACTAAATTTTGTACAGTTTCTCTTTTCATTTCTAATGTTTTTTTATAATCTATATGTCTTAAATTACACCCACCACATCTCTTATAACTTGTGCAATCTTCATCTACTCTTGAATCCACTCTGTCTATTACTTCAACCAGTTTTGCAAAAGCATGAGAAGAAGTTGTTTTTAGAATAAGTATCTTTACTCTTTCTCCTTTTATTGCACTTGGTACAAATATTGTATAACCATCTACCTTTGCAATTCCTTCTCCTTGAAATCCATTATCTATTATATCTACAATATATTCTTCATTTTTATTTACAGGAACTATCATAATACCTCCACTCATATTTTATATTACCATAATTTAGAACTTCTTTCAATATTTCTTATTTTATCTTGTAACCATTTTTTCAAATCAGAATAGTATATATCATAACAAATGAACAAAAAAAATCTTAAAGTTTGGATAGGGAGGTTTCAAGATGAATAGTTGCTGTTGCAATGATAATAATGGTGAAATATTATGGTTCATCATTTTATTCCTACTACTTTTCTGCTGTGGATGCGGTAACAGATGTTGCTGTCACTAAAATTTACTTAAATAGCTAAACTTTCCAAAAAAAGGCATAGCTTTAAGCTTTGAAAGGAGGGAGAGATATGCCAGAGACTAGAGGTTGTGGATGCGGATGTGGTTTCGGTGGTGATTGCTGCTGGATAATAATCCTTTTCGTATTAATATTCTGTTGTTGTGGTAACGGATTTGGTGGCAATTGTGGTTGCTAATCAATTCGATAACTGCTAAAAATAGAGTATGCCAAGATTTTGTGCATACTCTATTTTTCTATTAAATATATATATTAATAAATTTGTTTTTTTAGCAAATCCATGTTATAATATATGTATAGCTATCAGCAAGTAGCTGACTTCGGTAAACTTTCCAGTTTACCACTGTAAGAAACGCCCCTAGCTAGGGCGGATATTTGCACAGTGTGCAAATATTAAACCCATGCTGGTTTATGCCCAAATCAGCGCCCGTATTCTTGAAAAGAGGTATAACAATTGGATAATATTACAATGAAGTTGGATCTTCCAAATGCTCCTATAAGTGCATCTGTGGCAATAGCCTCCTTAACAGCTTTTTTGGAGCAATTGAATCCAACCGAAGCAGACTTTTTAGACGTAACCAATGCCTTATCCGAAGCTATTACAAATTGCCAGCTTCATGCATACGAGGAAATGACGGGAAACATTATCGTTATCTACACATTAAACGATAGAAACTTAACCGTTACTGTTCGTGATTGTGGTGCTGGTATCGCAGACATTAAGGCGGCCATGGTACCGTTATTTACAACTATCGAAGGCCGTAATGGAATGGGGTTTACCTTTATAGAAACTCTCATGGATGACGTGAATATAACGTCCATTACTGGAAGAGGAACTACGGTTACAATGAAAAAGAAATTCGCTAACAGGTAAACAGCAAAAAAACTCAGTGGGGGCATCCACTGAGTTTTTTATATTAAACTTTTACTCTTTCTTCTCCCAATATTTCCTTAAATTGTTCTACTGTGTCTCTTATCATAAATATTGCGCCACAAGGTTTTGTTCCATCCTCATCTATAATTTCAACTTTTATATTATTCCTATCCCCCATGAAAAATCTTATTGCACCTCTAAGTCTCTCTTTTGTTTCTTCATCAGTTCCCCTTATATCCAGTACTAATTTATTTTCTCTCTTCTCCTTTAACGGCTCAATATTCATTGCTACGATTTTAGGTTCTTCCTCTTCCTTTAGACTAAGCCTTCCAGTTACTAATACAATATTTTCTTCCATTAAACTATCTTGCGCCTTCATATATGCATTTTCAAACACTATAATTTCAGCCTGGCCATATAAATCTTCAACAGTTACAAATGCCATAAGTGTATTATTTTTTGTATATTTTTTCTTAACAGAAGTTACTATTCCTGCATATTTAACAACCTGCCCATCCTTAAATTCACTTGTATTTTCTAAGCTATCAGCTTCCATTGCCTCTGCTGACTCTTTCATCTTTAAAGTATCTATATTAGATTGGCGAGAAATCTCTTCTTTTAGTTTTTCTAATGGGTGTCCTGATATATATATACCAAGCATTGATTTTTCCATCGATAACATCTCTTTATCAGAATATTCAGGAACCTCTGTAAAAGAATACTTGTGCTTTTCACTTTCTTCTTTATTATCTCCTAAATCAAACATACTCACTTGCCCACTATATGCTCTTTTTGCTCCATCTTGTATTACATCAATTATTCCCTCAAATGACTCTATCAAAGTTTTTCTTGTTTGTTCAAATTCGTCAAATACACCTGCTTTTATCAAACTCTCTATGCACTTCTTATTAACTCCATATTCTTGCACTCTTTCACAAAAATCAGTAAAGCTTTTGTATTCTCCGTTTTCTTCTCTTTCCTTTACAATATTTTCAACTACTGCAATACCTACGTTTTTTATACTTCCAAGTCCAAACCTTATTTTTCCATCATCAACTGTAAATCTTGTATTACTTTTATTTATATCTGGTTTTAAAATTTCAATGTTTAAATTTTTACATTCATCAATATACATTGGAATTTTATCTAAGTTTCCCAAAAAACTATTTAATGTTGCTGCAAGCAAAGCTTCTGGATAATATGCTTTTATATATGCAGTCCTATATGCAACAACAGCATATGCAGCAGCATGTGATTTGTTAAAAGCATATTTTGCAAATTCTGCCATTTCATCAAATATTCTATCTGCATCTTCTTCATTTATGCCATTTCTTACACAGCCTGGAACAATTACATTACCATTTTCATCTACTTCACCATTTATGAATATCTTTCTCTCTTTTGCCATTACATCTAGCTTCTTCTTACCCATCGCACGTCTCACAAGGTCAGCTCTTCCTAAAGAATATCCAGCTAAATCTCTAACTATTTGCATTACTTGTTCTTGATACACCATACAACCATATGTTACATTCAAAATTGGCTTCAACGCAGGATGCGTATATACAGCATGTTCTGGATTTAACTTATTTTGTATATACCTAGAAATTTGATCCATAGGTCCTGGTCTGTATAGTGATACTCCAGCTATTATATCTTCTAGACTGTCTGGTTTAAGTTCTTTCATGAACTTAGTCATTCCAGCACTTTCGAATTGGAATATTCCACCAGTCTTTCCTTCAGCCCATAATTTATATACCTTAGGGTCTTTCATCTCTTTATCAAATTCTAAATCTATTCCTTTTGATTCTTTTACAATTTTTATAGCATCCGAAATTACTGTAAGTGTCCTGAGCCCCAAAAAGTCCATTTTAAGTAATCCGAAGTTCCTCTAGTGTTGTCATTATATATTGTGTAGATATGCTTCCATCTCTTACATATAGTGGTACATATGTATCTACTGGGTCTTTCGTTATAACTATTCCGGCATGCATGAGTTGAAGCCTGCCTTGGCATACCTTCTAACGCCATTGATATATTAAGTAAATTTTTTACTACCTCATCATTTTCGTACTTTTCTCTTAGCTCCCTATTTTGCTCCATTGCTTTTTGTATAGTTATATGTATTTCATTTGGTACCATTTTGGCAAGTTTATCTGTTTCAGCATATGGATAGTCTAATACTCTTCCTACATCGCGAATTACCATTCTTGCTGACATAGTTCCAAAAGTTATAATCTGTGACACATGGTCATGTCCGTATTTCTTAGATACATAGTCTATTACGTCTTGTCTTTTTTCATAACAAAAATCCACGTCAAAATCAGGCATGCTTATTCTCTCAGGATTTAAAAATCTCTCAAATAGCAAGTTGTATTTTATTGGATCTATATCTGTTATCTCTATCGCATATGCAATTATTGAACCTGCGCCAGAACCACGACCAGGCCCAACTGGTATATTGTTTTCTTTTGCATAATGAATAAAATCCCATACAATAAGGAAATAGTCTACATAGCCCATCTTTTCTATTACAGAGATTTCATATTCCATTCTATCTAATATTTCTTTTGAAGGATTATCTCCATATCTCCTCTTTATACCATCTTCACACAGTTTTCTTAAATAGTCATTATGTGTTTTATATCCTTCTGGTACATCATAATTTGGAAGAATTGTATGTCCAAATTCAAATTCTACATTACATTTGTCTGCAATTTTTACCGTGTTTTCTATTGCATCTGGTAAATTTGAAAAATAGTCTGCCATTTCTTCTGGTGTTTTAATATATAGCTCATCTGTTTCAAATCTCATTCTATCTTCATCAGATATCTTCTTCCCTGTTTGTATACAAAGTAATACTTCGTGATTATATGCATCTTCTCTTTTTAAATAATGTGCATCATTTGTTGCAACTAATGGAATATTTAATTTTCTTGATATTTCTACTAACTTCTGATTTACTAAAGCTTGCTCTTTTATCCCATTATTTTGAAGTTCTAAATAATAGTCATCTTTAAATACCTTTTTGAACCAGTTTGCAATATCTTCTGCTTTTTCCATGTTGTTTGCAAGTATTGCTTGATTTATGCTCCCTGCTAAACATGCACTTAATGCTATTAATCCTTCATGATATTTTTCTAATACTTCTAAATCTATTCGTGGTTTATAGTAATAACCTTCTGTAAATCCTATCGATACTAGCTTACTTAAGTTTCTATATCCTACATTATCTTTTGCAAGCAAGATTAAATGGTTATATTCCTTATCAAGCCCGCCTTCTTTATCAAATCTACTTCTAGGTGCTACATATACTTCGCATCCGATTATTGGTTTTATGCCCTCTTTTTTGCAAGCCTTGTAAAAGTCTATTACTCCATACATAACTCCATGGTCTGTGATTGCAATTGATTTCATTCCAAGTTCTTTTGCTCTTACTGGTAAGTCTTTTATTCTATTTGCTCCATCAAGTAAGCTAAATTCACTGTGGACATGTAAGTGTACAAATTCTGGCATAAAAATAGCACCTCTCTTTCTTTGGTGCTATTATATAATATTTGGAGGCATTTGTAAACAAAACAGTCCTACTAATATTACTTATTATTTTTTTCTTTGCAAAAAAATGCCGTGCCTCCCGAGCAGAGAGGTACGGCCGCATTTACTTTTTGGAGTTGTCTATTGCCTGTGCAATTTCCCATGTGACAATCGCAGCAATGCAAGCACCAATTACCCAATATCCAGGTTTCTGGAGCTGGATAATCATCTCTTCGCCAGTCCCAAACATTGCGGTAGATATCATGCGCACCACCATCGTCATTATGAAAATAAAGATGTTCCGACATATTTTTTGTACTCTTTTCATGGTTCAGGTATTTCTCCTTTCAATGCATGCTTCAAATATTTTCTAACATATGCATTGTACTACGTTTTTTATTAAAAGTCAATCATAGCACACTTAAATTGCTATTTTCTAGTAATATCTTAAAAGCATACAAAAAAGGTAGTGTTTCCACTACCTTAAAACAGTTCTAAAATATAGCCACTTTCAGACTTTACTTACAACTATATCTATCCATTTTTTGTTTTTAGCAAATCGCTAAAGGACAACAGTTTGTTTCTACATTTTTCTTATATAACCATTAGTTATATAACCTAAGTTTGTAG
>CASTFX010000043.1 GCA_949448405.1 uncultured Clostridia bacterium | reverse complement strand
GGCATGATGAATAGGTAGCAGTTCGTGCACCATTTGCATAATTATATAACCCCTCAGTAATCACTCCTCCATTATACATATAGAATAGATTGTATCCGAAATTCATTACCGCTAAATACATTTACACAGCGTGAAGCAAGCCAGTACCATGTGTGTTTAGTTGAGCCAGAATTTCCAGGCTGTAGTGTTGCTAGTGCATGTTGTACAGTATCTATTTCTTTGTAATTGCTTAATTGATAGCCATAGGATGTCCATTTTGTTTTAAGTGTATTTGCATGTGTTATTGAGCTATACCAGTCGTTTTGATCTGATGGTCCTAATAGCATTCCATATGTTCCATTTGGCGCTCCTGTCTTTTCATCTGCAAATATGCTTGGGTAATATTTGTTACTTGTTGTATATTCTCTACCATAATTACTATTAATACTCTTCTTTATTTCTTCAGTTATTCCCATCAGAACGTTTATATCATCTATATTTAAACTTCTTCCTACTGCTCTTAAATTATTATTATTATATAATGTATTTGCTATATCATTTAACAGCTTTACTCCATTGTTATACCCATTTGTTCCTTGTAATGTTAAGTTGTTTGTTGCTGTTGCTGATACTAATGTTATTCTATTTTCTGAAGTCTCTATTATTCTCCATTTTAGATTCTCAACTTTTGATATTGTTTGCTCTCCTGCTCCACTTCGTTCTACTCCATCTTGTTTAGTGCTATATGTTGCATTTTCTGGAGTGTCTGGTTGATAATTTACATATGCTCCTATTTTGTCTTTTAATTCTTCTGCTGTTAATCCTTTTTGTGGTCCTGATCCCTCTGGCTCTGCCTGTGCTTTTCCTCCTAGTATGTCTTCTATCTTCTTTACAGTGCTATCTAGCAGACTTTCTGTTCCACTCATTATTTCGTTTTCTTTTACTGCTTCTCCTGCATATCCTGTCGCTCCATTTACTGCATAATCTACTATCTTTGAATTGTACACGGCTGATATTGATACTGCTGCAAGTATTACTAAGATAATAATGGTTATGATTAGTGCAACAAGTGTGATACCTGCGTCGTTTCTTTGGTTTTGGCTTTTTTTCATTTTTTGGTTTTCCTCCTTGGTTTTTTATTTTTAAATTGTTAGTTGCGGACGGACAATGCACTTCCCTACAATTATTTTTGCATTTACGAATGCGTTTGTGGTCGTGCAGTGGTTGCCCCTACATTTTTGTTTTTGCGGACGCACGCTGTGCGTCCATACACATTTTTTGTTTTTGCGAATGTGCCTGGTGTCAATTCAATGGTCGCCCATACATTTTATATAATTTATTATACTTAGTTGTAACTTAATAGTCAATACCAACTATGTATTTTAATAATTTTTTATTTATTGTTTGCAAATAATTATATAAATATGTATAATTAAGAAAGCAGATAAGCACGGACGACCAATGGTCGCCCCTACGAGCCCCTACATTTGTTATATTTATGCATTTGTATTGCGATTGTGCAATGATTGTCCCTGCGTTAATATAACGTAAATTTATTGAGGAAGCGGAGATTATTATGGAAAATTTATTGGTTGGGTCATATTCTGAATTTGGGATTTACAAACTAACTTTTGATAATGGAAATCTAAGTAAGGTTATTTCGGATAATACTTTTAAAGACTGTTCTTTTTTGTATAAATATAAGGATAATATTTTTAATGTTGTTGAAGGTCCTGACTTTGAAAATAGCTTTATTGCATGTAGAAAGCTTGACCTTTCTGTGGTTAATTCTATAAATGGCTTTGGTATTTCTCCATGTTACATTTGTTTAGATAAAAAAAGAAATCTGTCATATGTCTCAAATTATATGAGTGGCTCTTTTTGTGTATTTTCCTTAAATACTGATAATTCTTTGGATAAACTAATTTTTTCGAAAAAATTTACAGCTCATTCACATATACATTGCACAGAATTATCTTGTGATGAAAACTTTTTATTTATTACTGATTTAGGAGATAATAAATTGTTTGCATATAGAATTATATTTGATGGAGAACATTTTGACCTAGAACTTGTATCTAAATATGATTTTGCTGAAAATGCTCATCCTAGACATTTCGTTGTAAAAGATAATGATATATTCTTAGTTACTGAAAACTCTTGTGAACTATATCATTTTGCTTTTTCAAAAGATACTCGTATAAAACTTTTAGAGACTGTTTCATTACTACCAAATAATGTATCAAATTTGCCAAATTATACTGGCTGCTCTATTAAGTTTAATAAACAAAAAAGCCTTCTTTATATTTCTATAAGAGGCTTAGATAATGTGTGTGTTTTTAGTATTACACCTACACTAAAATTAATGCAAACAATTTCTTGCTATGGAAACTGTCCTAGAGATTTGCTTGTGCTTGATAATTATTTGTTATGTGCTAATCAAATGTCTAATTCTATTAGTGTTTTTAATATAAATAAAAATACAGGTGCACTTATGTTAAATAATACTTTTAACATTAAGTGCCCTGCATGTATAATTACTTTATGATGTTTGTCCTGAATCGACTATAATATTTTGTCCTGTAACTGCTAGCATTTCGTTTGTTACACAATAGATTGTATTTGCAATATCTTCTGGTTTTGTAAAATCATCTAATGCTAGCATTTCTTTATATCTATAATTATAGAAATTTCCATTACTCTTTATATCTTCTTCTGTTGGTACAGTTCCTGGAGATACAACATTTACTCTTATCTTCTTTTTACCAAATTCTTTTGTTATTGCTTTCATAAACCCAATTAATCCTGCTTTTGCTGCACTGTATACTGGTAAATTAAAGCTTTTTAATGCATTAATTGAAGATATTAGAATTAAATTTTTATGGTCATCTCCTTTTTCTAATAGTTGTAAGAAAATCTTTGTTATATATATATGTCCTGATAAATTTAATTCTATTGATTTATTTATATCCTCGAATGTTGCTGTTTCAAGTCCTTCTATTTCTGTCTTCATTGGCATACCAGCAGCACTGATTAAATGTGTTATTCTTCCATATTTTTCTTCTACATGTTTATATAACTTTTCTATTTGTTCTATACTTGTTACATCTAGTTTATAGAATTCATAGTTTGCATCATTAGAACATTCATGTACTTTTTCGTCTAAATCAGCTGCTATTACCTTAACTCCGCTTTCTAAATATTTTTTTACGATACTTTTTGCAATATTTCCACAGCCTCCAGTTATTAAAACTATATCTTTATCCATTTTATACGCTCACTTTCTCATAAATAACTAGGGTTCTTTCTTTCCCTTCTTTCTCTACTTTACTAGGTTCTTCGATAATTTCTTTAAGTATTTCCTTTTTTTCAAAGAATGGCTCACAGCCATCTGAATATGCACAGATATATTTTATATCTGATAACTCTATTTTATATGTATCTATATAATGTTCTGCCTTTCTTTCTCCTGTTAATACTCCAAAAGATACTTCTTCTCCATTATATTTTGCGTCTATATTATTTCTAAAATCTCTTCTTACCATTACTCTGTCTTTTGGATTTGTCCAGTCATAATCATTGTTTTTACTATATATTTCTGCTAGATATTTTTCGAAATTTGTATGGTTATTAATAGTTTCAAATTTCAAATCAAAGTTTTCATCAAATGCTTTGATATGGCAATCTCCTATTGAAAAGGCATACAAATAGTTTTCTTGAATAATCCCTCCGACTGCTACACAGCAGTATAAGTCTTCTTTTAAATAATCTATCTTTCTTCCTTCATTTATTTTCCAAATTTCTTTGTTTATATTTTTTGCTATTTCTTGCATTATGCCTTCATTTATTTTTTCATATTCTGATAGATATTTTATGCAATTTTGTGCACATATTTTTGCTGCTTCATATGCTCCACTTGGGTTTGGATAATCTCTTACCCATTTTTTTACTTCTTCTTCATTTTTAGGATATGGAACACTTTCTCCATGAATTGTATCTCTTGTAACACCATCAGCTATACAAAACATATTGTTTTTTGTTTCAAAATAGTCTTCTGCAACTGGCTTTTCTCCATACTTTTCGAATATAGAATTATCACACATTTTTGCATACTTTAATTTAAACATTTTTATTCCTTTCAAATTCTGCAGTATATTCATTTATTTCTTTATACATTTTTGCATCTGGTTTACACATTTTTTCTTTTATTTCTTTTGGTAAGAATCTTCTTATGTCTGCAATTATCTTACAGTAATTTAATGCTTCCTCATACTCTTTTTCATGTATTTTTTCTATAATCATTCTTTGACTTTTATGTACTGCTGGAACTTTTAGTTCTATGCTTAGATTATAAAACCATTGCATTTCTTTCATTATATGTATCTTTTCTTCATCTTCTATTTCTGAGTCTATAAATTTATATAACATATATGACATATTTTTTGCATATGTAAATCTATAAAAAGCTAAGAAACCATTTTTCTTGAAATTTTCATATATCTCTTTATATGCTTTGTTTATTCCATTAAAGTATTCTTTAGAGCAATTAAAAGATACTGATTTTGTTCCAAGATCGCCTTTATTTCTTTGTCTATAACAATAGATTACTTTATTACAGTAATATACTTTGTCACTTTTCATAAAACATGAAGTAGTAAAATATGCGTCTTCTGCTGGTACTTCTTCTAAGAACTTCATATTATTTTCTTCTACAAAACTTCTTCTGAAAATTTTATTCCAAACTCCTGAGTTTAAAACATAGAAAGATTTATCATAGTCATATATGCTTAATTTAAAGCTCTTGTACTTATTCTTATCAAATATTGATCTATTCCATAGTTTTCCATCAAAATCTGTATTTATATAATTTGCAGTAACAAAATCTGCCTCTTTTTCTTCTATTTCATTATATAAGTTTTCACATGCATCTTTCATATAGAAATCGTCTGCGTCTGCGAACATTAGATACTTTCCTTCTGCATATTTCATCCCTATATTTCTTGCTGTTCCTGCAACTTTATTATTCTTTTCTAATTTTACGCTAACAAAGTTACTATATTTTTCAGCATACTCGTCCATTATTTGTGCTGAATTATCTGTTGATGCATCATCAACCATTACCACCTGAATATCTTCTAATGGCATTGTTTGATTGCATATAGAATCACATAGTTCTTTAAGGTATTTTTCTGTGTTATATACTGGAATAATAATTGTTATTTTATACATCTATATTTTTACCCACCTTTTTTATCTCATTTATAACCATTTTATTATAATAGCACATTCTTTTACTTTTTTCAACTATCTAATCTATAAAATTATCTTAATTTTTTATTAAGTCCCTAGGTAATTTTTACATATCCAAAAGTAATATTAATATTTGTAAATAAATATTGATTTTTTTTGGTTTTTTTGTTGAATTTATTTGTTTTTTGATATATTATATAAAATATATCATTTTACTAAGGAGGAAGTTTTATGGCAAGAGAATCTATAAAAAAAGAAAATAAAGAAGAGAAAAAGGTGAAAAGCACTACTAAAGCTAGTTCTACTTCAAAATCCAAGAAAGATACTAGTACTACAAAAAAGCCTACTTCTAATAAGAAAACTTCTACTCCCAAAAAAGCTACAACGGCAAAAGAAGTAGCTACTTCAAGTAAGTCAAAAAAATCAACTACTACTAAGACTAAATCTACTGCGAAACAAATGCTTCCAGAATATTATGATTTACCTTATAGATATAATGAAACTGTTGTTAAAATCTTAGCTCAAACCCCTACCACTTTATTTGTTTATTGGGACATTTCTGATGAAGATAGAAATGCTTTATTAAATATACATGGAGAGAATATGTTTTATGAGACAAAACCTATTCTTATTGTTCATAATACAACTAAAAACTATTCTTTTGAAATTGAGATAAATGATTTTGCAAATAGTTGGTATATTAGGACTCAAGAGCCTGATTGTAATTATGTTATAGAGCTTGGAAGAAGAGTAATTAATAAACCTGAGGAATATATTTATATAAATTCTTCAAACAATATGACTTCTCCAAATAACCATATACTATTTGAGAAAACTGATTTAGGAAATGTATTATTTAGGAATGTAAAGACTAATGTTCTTTCTTCTAGAAACTTTGGTAGCCTAAGATTTATAAATGATATCGATAAATTATATGGTAATGTATATGATGTATACAGCAGACTATATAAAGAAGAAACATTGAATGAACTAACTATGCCATCTTCAGGTGAGTTCATGAATAGATAGAAAGGAAATACAAATGACTAATAATCCAAAAGGTTACGTAAGTTTTGTCTTACATGCACATTTACCTTTTGTGCACCATCCAGAAAGTGAAAATTATTTAGAGGAAGAATGGCTTTTTGAGGCTATTTCTGAAACATATATACCTTTAATTACAAATTTTAAGAAGTTAGAGGAGGAAAAAGTTGACTTTAGAATTACAATGTCACTTACTCCCCCTCTTCTTTCTATGTTAGATAATAAGCTTTTACAAGAGAGATATATTAAATATTTAAAAAAACACATTGAGTTATGTAAAAAAGAAGTTGTAAGAACTAAGTATGATGACAGAATTAATATGTTATCTAATTATTATTTAGATAGATATACTTCTGATTTGCATATTTTTAAAGAAGAATATAACTGTAATCTTATACAAGCTTTTAAACATTTTCAAGATATTGGAGTTCTAGAAATTATTACTTGTGGTGCAACCCATGGTTATTTCCCTCTTTTGTATGTTAATGAAAAAACTGTAAGAGCTCAAATTGCTGTTGGTGTTCAAACTTATGAAAAATATTTTGGAAGAAAACCTCGTGGTATTTGGCTTCCAGAATGTGGATATGTACCAGAAGCTGATAAATATTTAAAAGAATTTGGTATAGAATATATTATTACTGAATCTCATGGTATTTTATATGCAAACCCTGCTCCTGTTTATGGAACATTTGCACCTATTGTCTCTCCTACTGGTATTACTGCTTTTGGACGTGATATAGAAGCTTCAAAACAGGTTTGGAGCTCTATTTGTGGTTATCCTGGAGATTATAACTATCGTGAATTTTATAGAGATATTGGTTATGATGCAGATTATGAATATATTAAACCATATATTACTTATGATGGTGTTAGAGTTAATACTGGTATAAAATATCATAGAATTACTGGTAAGACTGAAAATAAAGATATATATAATCTTCAATGGGCCATGGACTCTGTACAAAATCAAGCTGGACACTTCTTTGATTGTAGGCAAAGTCAGATTACATATTTATCTAAGTATATGCAGACTCCTCCTATCGTTCTTTGCCCTTACGATGCAGAATTATTTGGTCATTGGTGGTATGAAGGTCCTTATTGGCTTTATATTTTGTTTAAAAAGATTTACTATGATAAATCTGATTTTAAGTTAATTACACCTGGAGAGTATATTGATAAATATCCTGAAATACAAGAGTGTACTCCTTGTCGTTCTAGTTGGGGTGCAAATGGTTATAGCGAAGTGTGGTTAAATGAGCTAAATGATTATACTTTTAGGCATATGCATTTATGTGGTAATAGAATGGTTGAACTTGCAAATATGTTTGCAAATGAACAAGATAAAATTAAAATTAGAGCTTTAAATCAATGTGCAAGAGAACTTTTACTTCTTCAAAGTAGTGACTGGAATTTCATTATTACAAATGGTACTATGGTTGATTACGTTAAAAGAAGAATAAAAGACCATACTGGAAGATTTAATAAGTTATATAGTCAAATAAAAGAAAATTCAATTGATTTAGAATTTTTAAATGATATTGAAGAGAAAGACCCTATCTTTCCTGAGATAGATTATAAAATCTATATGTAAGTTATACAAGTTTCAAAAAAATCTCTTTTGAATAAGATAATGTATATCTATATTATTTTAGACAATAATATATGTGTGTACTTATTCGAAAGGGGTCTTTTTTAATGAAATCCTTATGTATAAAAAGTAATAACACGGATATAATAATAGATTTGCTAGATAGATTTCATTCCTTAAATCTAGACTCTATATGTGTATCAAATCATAAATTTAAAATTTATGAGAATGTTATAGTTCATTTTAAAGATGATGATACAGATTTCTATTATGATAAAATTGCTTCAGTTTTAACAAATACAATAATTTTATTTTTTGAGGAGAAATTGTTAAAAAGAATTTTGGAATATAATTACTTTTATTTCTCTCTTGATGAAAAAAGAAAAATTTTAAACATTGCAAAAAGCTTTTTAGAGGAGGATACTTTATCTAAAGAGGATAACTTCTTTGCGATTTATTATCCTGTTTTAGATTATATAAAGCAAAATAAATCACTTGTTTTAGAAGGTTTTATAAACTTTAGACTTCAAAATTATATGAAGGATTTAGATTATGTCATAGATATTTCTGTTAATAAGTTTTTGATAGAAAAGGAATATAATGAATTTGTAGATATATTAAAAATGTATGTGTCTTTTACTCCATTTAATAGTCCATTGGTTCATTTGATTTATTATAACAATGATAGTATTTTATTAGATGATAATAGAAATATTATTCCAACTGATGATAATATTTTTAAAGCAAAATATTTATCTGATATTAGTTTTTCTTCAAATGATTATGCATTAAATACTTTGCTTAACTTAACTCCTAAAAAGTTGATAATCCATTTAGTTGATAAAATGGAAGATGAATTTATCAATACTCTTAAACTTATTTTTGAAGATAGAGTAGAAATATGTAATAGTTGTAAAATATGTAAACTTCATAAAAAAGATTTAGCCACGAATACCTAATATTTGATATTAGTTATTATGTGGCTTTTTTACTATATTATTATCATCGCATCTCCAAAACTGAAAAATCTAAATCTTTCCTCTACTGCTTTTCTATATGCTTCAAGTATAAATTCTCTTTCTGCTAATGCAGAAACTAGCATTAGTAATGTCGACTTTGGCAAATGGAAATTTGTAATTAATCCATCTATACATTTAAACTTATATCCTGGGTATATG
>CASTFX010000042.1 GCA_949448405.1 uncultured Clostridia bacterium | reverse complement strand
CTGAAAAAATATATATTTAGCCTTCCTTTTATTAATAGTTATACAATTATCTACATTGATTTCGACTTTCTATGATATAATTTTAGCAGGTTTTTCATAAAATTTTATAATTTTTGAAACAAATTACATATATCTTATGTCTATTATGATAGAAGGAGGTAAAAAAGTGGATGAACTCTATAAAGAATATTCAAAACTTGTTTTTTATTACTTAAACAGTTTATCTGGCAATAGTGATATTGCAGAAGAATTAACACAAGAGACATTTTATAAAGCTATAAAAGGAATAAACAAGTTCAATAACGAATGTAAAATAAGCACATGGCTATGTAGAATCGCAAAAAATACTTGGAACGATTATCTACGAAAAGAGAAATCACGAGGAACCTTTTCTATTGATGATGAAAATTTTATTGATAAAATAATTTTCGAAAAATCTTTTGAAGATAGTATAGACGATAAATCAGAAATAATTAACTTATATAAATACATACATGACCTAGATGAAGATACAAGAGAGGTATTTTATTTAAGACTAAAAGGAGAACTAAGTTTTAAAGACATTGGAGAGATTTTAAATAAATCAGAAGATTGGGCTAGGTTGACCTTTTATAGAGGAAAAATAAAGTTAAAGGAGGCTATGAACAATGAAAAAAGAATGTGAAATTGTGAAAGACTTATTTCCAAATTATATTGAAAATCGAATAAACGATACAACAAAAGAATATGTAGAAGAACATATAAAAAAATGTAAAAGCTGTGCAGACATATTACGTAGTATTAGACGGAAAACAAGACAAAAATGAAGAAAATAACGAAGTTGTGGTAAATAGCTTAAAAAAGTATAAGAGAAAAATGTTTATATTAAAAATAATTGTAGCTATACTTTCAATATTTATAATAGCTATATGGGGAAGCTTTATTGTAGAACGTGTAAAATACAATATACAGTTAAATAAAGATTATGAAAAAGGAGAGTACATATCTGGAATTATAGATGAGGCATCTAATAAGATAGAAGAGATAATAAATTCTGATAATTATTCAATAGTTGAAGAAACAATAGGAGTTAACTATGACTTGAAATGTGTGTCTGGATATTCGAAAAATGAAACCTCATATAAAGATGGTTATATTAAAGAAAAGTATATTAGTGATTCAGGAAGTATAAAATCAGATTATAATAGCGCTTTCACAAATTATGGAGTACTAGCAAATGACAGGATGTTTTTTATACAACAAGATGATAGTGGTAGTAGTGCTTTTATTGGAACACGTTGGGGAACAAACGGGGTTACATATAATTTCCTTGATGGATTCCACAAAGAAAATGTAATAGAATATAAAGACTATGAAATTAGAGAAGAAGAAATTGATGGAAAAGATTATTATATAATAAGTACAAGAGAAAATAGAGAAGATAGCATGTATAATACCGAGATTTGGCTTAATAAAGATAATATGATATTGTTTAAAATTATGGATGAAAAAGTAGGATGTAGCAAAACAGAACAAAAATTTACTATATCAATTAATACTGTTAGAGATGAAGATACTAGGATAAAGTTTGCACAAGAAAATGAGAGTAGCAAAAAATTAATGGAAGTATTTGAAGAATTAAAGAATTTTGAAGGAGAAAATTATTACGAAATTATAGATAAATGGGATTTTAGTGAAGATAGTTCAAAAGTCATTTTTGATAAATATGATAAAGCTGATAAGAAAGTAATAATACAAAATGAAGCAGTTGAAAAAGCAATAGAATTTATAGAGGATAAATACGGAATAAGAGCAGGACAGGGTTATAGATATAAGGGCATAATATTTGATCAAAATGGAGATGCTTATTATGCATGTGAAGTAAAAAAAGATATTGATAGTAAAAACGAATTTGAGCAAAACGTATTTGTATCAATATTTGGAGATACAATAAAAACAAATGAAACTGAAATGGATATAAAAACAGGAGATATGGTAATTTTATAAGTTGTAAAGAAAAGTATATCAAAAATTCAATTAAGATTAACTTTTCACTTTAAATCAATTCCTTTCATATGATAAATATGAAAGGAATTGATAATACATGGCTAAAATTTTAGTTTATAACAATGATAATAACCGAATGGAAACGTATTATAGGGGAGAATCAGAAGCTATGCCATATAATACGGGAAGGACTTTAACAATTGGAGAATTCAGAGGTTCTAGTAAAAGCCCTACTTTATGGACTAGTAAAAGAGCTATGCAGGCTTGGAATACACAAAGATATATCTTTGGTCAGCCCATTCCAGTAGGTTTTGCATTTAAGAGACCTTGGGAAGGTCGGACATTCTGCTCAAAGTCAGCATTATGCTGGAGTTGCTTTTGATGTTGCTCAGACTTGGACAAATGCTAAGAGAACTCTACTTAGAAATAGTGCCAAAAATTCTGGAGTATGGAGTTATGTTGAACCAGCCTCACTCACTCCTACATGGGTGCATTTTGACAAAAGATCTCTTTCTCCAGCTTGCGCAAGTCGGAGGATTTCCACAAGTTAAACGTGGTAGCGTACGGAATGTACACTGTAATTGCTCAAGATGATTTAAATACTTTAGGATTTTCTACTGGTAGCTTAGACGGAATTTTTGGTGCTAATACAGAAAATGCAGTCAAAAGATATCAAGCAAGTCGTGGGCTTGCAGCTGATGGAATAATCGGATGTAATACTTGGCGTTCTTTGCAAGAAAATGTTATTGGTGTTGGTAGAACTTCTACAACAATTGATTAATTTGGCAATAATAAAGACCATTAAATGGAATAAAGACAAGAGATACTTGAACAAAAATCAAGTGTCTCTTATTTTTACAATACATATTTATTTAAAAAACTTTTATTGCAAAATAAAAAAAGAAAAGATATAATATAGAAATTGGAGGAAATATAAATATGGAAGAAAATCAAAAAATAGCAATGCAAATAGCAGAAGAATTAAATGTTAAAGTGATACAAGTAGTAAAAACAATAGAATTAATAGATGGGGGAAACACAATACCATTTATAGCACGTTATAGAAAAGAAGTAACAGGAGGATTATCAGACGAAACTTTAAGAGAATTAGGAGAAAGACTTACATATCTTCGTAATTTACAAGAAAGAAAAGAAGAAGTAAAAACTTCAATAGAAAATCAAGGTAAGTTAACAGACGAAATAGTAAAAAGCCTAGAAGAAGCAAAAACACTTGCAGAAGTTGAAGACATATATAGACCATATAAACAAAAGAAAAAGACAAGAGCAACAGTCGCAAAAGCAAAAGGATTAGAACCACTTGCAAATATTATATTAGAGCAAAAGGATGAAAGAAATATAGAAGAAATAGCAAAAGAATATGTAACACCAAAAGAAAAAATAGATGAAAACACACCAAAAGAACAAATAGTAGAAAGTATAGAAGACGCAATCCAAGGAGCGAAAGATATTATAGCAGAAATGATATCAGATAATCCTGAATATAGAAAATACATAAAAAAGAAATGCTACTTAAATGGTTTTATTGTAAGTAAAGGAGTAAATCCAGAAGAGAAAACAGCCTATGATATGTACTACGAATTCCAAGAAAAGATAAATAGAATACCAAGTCATAGAATACTTGCAATAAACCGTGGAGAAAAAGAAGAAGTACTAAAAGTAAAGCTAGACAAAAATGAAGACTACCTTATGGACTATATAAAAAGAGATATAATCAAAGGAAATACACAGTTTACAGAAATATTAGAAGACACAATAAAAGATAGCTGGAAGAGATTAATAGAACCATCAATAGATAGAGAAATACGTTCAGACTTAACAGAAAAAGCAGAAGAACAAGCAATAAAAGTATTTGGAAAAAATGCAAAACCACTTCTTTTAGCACCACCTCTAAAAGGATATACAGTAATGGGATTTGACCCAGCATATAGAACAGGGTGTAAGATAGCCGTAATTGACGAAATGGGAAAACTACTTGAAACAACTACAGTATATCCAACAGAGCCACAAAACGACGTAGAAGGAGCAAAAAAAGCACTAAAAGCACTTATTTCAAAATACAAAGTAAATGTAATAGCAATAGGAAATGGAACAGCGTCACGTGAATCAGAAAGCTTTGTGTCAGAAATGATAAAAGAAATAAAAGAAGAAGTACACTATGCAATAGTAAGTGAAGCAGGAGCATCTGTATACTCTGCATCAAAACTTGCAACAGAAGAATATCCAGATATAAATGTATCACTAAGAGGTGCAATTTCAATTGCAAGAAGATTGCAAGATCCACTAGCAGAGCTTGTAAAAATAGACCCAAAAGCAATTGGAGTTGGACAATATCAACATGATGTAAATCAGACAAAACTAACAGAAAGTTTAACAGGAGTTGTAGAAGACGCAGTAAACGAAGTAGGTGTAGACGTAAACACAGCAACACCATCACTACTTTCATATGTTGCAGGAATAAATAAAACAATTGCAAACAATATTGTAAAATACAGAGATGAAAATGGAAAAATGCAAGAAAGAAAAGAACTATTAAAAGTTGCAAAACTCGGAAAAGTAGCATTTGAACAATGCGCAGGATTTATAAGAATACCAGGAGGTAAAAATCCACTTGAAATAACAGCAGTACACCCAGAAAGTTATGATATTGCAGAAAAACTATTACAAAGAATAGGGTATAAAAAAGAAGACTTAACAGACAAAGAAAAACTAAAAGAAATAAAACTAAAACTTGCGGAAATAAAAATAAAAGAAACAGCAGGAGAACTTGAAGTAGGAGAAATGACATTAAAAGATATAATAGAAGAATTATCAAAACCAGGAAGAGATCCAAGAGATGAAATGCCAAAACAAATACTAAGAGCAGATGTTTTAAAATTTGAGGACTTAGTAGAAGGGATGACATTAAAAGGAACAGTACGTAATGTAACAGACTTCGGAGCATTTGTAGATATTGGAGTAAAACATGATGGACTAGTACACATTTCAAACTTAAGTAATAACTTTGTAAAAAATCCATCAGATATTGTTTCAGTTGGAGATATAGTAAAAGTAAAAGTCATTGGAATAGATAAAGAAAGACAAAAAGTACAACTTTCAATGAAAGACGCATAAAATATTGAAAAAACACACAAAAAGTGATACAATTGAATAGTAATATATAGGAGGTATGAGACTTTGAGTAAAGTAATGTGGAAACCAGGAACTTTTGTATATCCAATACCAGCAGTTATGGTATCATGTGGAGATATGGAAAATTCCAATATAATTACAATAGCATGGACAGGGATTACATGCTCAACACCTGCAAAGGTATACATTTCAGTAAGACCAGAAAGATATTCATATAACATAATAAAAGAAAATAAAGAATTTGTAATAAACCTTACAACAGAAGATTTAGCATATGCAACAGATTGGTGTGGAGTTAAATCAGGAAAAGATGTAGACAAATTTAAAGAAATGGGACTTACAAAAGAAAAAGCAAATTTTGTAAAATGTCCTATGATTAAAGAAAGTCCAGTATCAATAGAATGTAAAGTATCTGAAATAAAGGATTTAGGTGGTCATCATATGTTCATAGCAGATGTTCTAGCAATAAATGCTGATGAAAAATATATAGACGAAAATGGAGCTTTTGACATATCTAAGTGTGATTTAATAGCATATGCAAATGGAGGATATTATACATTAGGAGAAAAGATAGGAAAGTTTGGATTTTCAGTACAGAAAAAGAAGAAAAATTAAATATAAAAAGGTTAAAAGCTAAAAAAGTGGCTTTTAGCCTTTAAAAATTTAAAAAAAGGGCTGTACAATTTGAAATTTTTACTTTATAATTATTAGGTATTAAAATATTAAGTGGTTTTAAAAAGTATTTTGGAGGAAAAAATGAGTAGAGAAATTAATGAAGAATGTGGAGTATTTGGAGTTTATTCGAAAGAAGCAGAGGACAAGCTAGCATATATGATAGTTGTAGGTCTTTCAGCACTTCAACATAGAGGAGAAGAAAGTTGTGGAATAGCAATAAACAGAGGTGGGCTAATATCATATATAAAAGATTTAGGGCTAGTATCAAAGGTATTTCCAAAACATGTTCTAGAAAGTATGCCTGACCGGAAAAATGGGAATTGGACATGTTAGATATTCAACAACAGGTGAAGCAAGAAAAGAAAATGCACAACCAATGGTAATAAGACATAAAAAAGGAAATCTAGCAGTTGTACATAATGGGAATTTAACAAATGCCTATGAATTAAGAAAAGAATTAGAAGAAAATGGAGCAATTTTTTCAACAACAACAGATACAGAAGTAATCTGTCACATAATTGTGCAAGAAAGATTAAAATCGAAATCAATTGAAGAAGCAATACAAAATACAATGAAAAGATTAAAAGGTTCATATGCTCTACTAATAATGACTTCAACTAAATTACTTGCAGTAAGAGATCCACAAGGATTTAAACCACTTTGTATCGGAAAAACTGAAAATAGAACAGTATTTGCATCAGAAAGTTGCGCACTAGACATTACAGGTGCAGAACTCATAAGAGATGTAAATCCAGGAGAAATAGTAGTTGTAACAAACAATGAAATACAATCAATACAAACAAACGTAGATTCACCAAAAGGATTTTGCGTATTTGAATATATATATTTTGCAAGACCTGACTCAATAATGGATGGGATAAGTGTACACAAATTTAGAGAAGATGCAGGAAGATGCCTTGCAAGACAAGCACCAGTAGATGCAGATATAGTCGCAGGCGTTCCAGACTCTGGACTAGATGCAGCACTTGGATATTCTAAAGAATCAGGAATACATTATGACATGGCATTTACAAAAAGTAAATATATAGGAAGAACATTTATACAAAATGCACAAGATACAAGAAATGAATTAGTTGGATTAAAGTTAAATCCAATAAAACAAGTAGTAAAAGATAAGAGAATAGTTTTAATAGATGATTCAATAGTTAGAGGAACAACTATTAGAAAAATTATAGCAGTACTTAAAAGAGCAGGAGCAAAAGAAGTTCATTTAAGAATTGCATCTCCAGCATTTATGGATACATGTTACTTTGGAACAGATATAGACAATAGAGAAAGTCTAATAACATACAGTAAAACAGTAGAAGAAATAAGACAAAGTGTAGGGGCTGACAGCTTAGAATATCTAAGTATAGATAGCTTGAAAGAAATAACAAAAGACTGTAAAATATCAAATTTATGTATGGGATGTTTTACAAGTGAATATCCAGTAGAAGTTCCAACAGATATAAAGAAAAATAGTTTTGAAGAAATAAAATTTTAATTAAAAATAATATACACCTTAAAAGTTAGATGAAAATCTGATTTTAAAGGTGTATTTTTTATGCTTTTTTGTCGAACGAAAACCAGAAAACGGCAAAACTTCTTAAATTTCGCTATTGGAAAAAATTACCAAATGATATATAATTAAAACAAATAGGAGGACAAGTATGAATATAAATTATGACGAAAAGGACAAGCTATTAAGTTTTGAAATTACAGAAGAAATTGACCACCATGGGTCAGAAAAAATAAGGAGGCAAGCAGATAATGAAATTGAAAGATATGTTCCTAAAAGAGTTATATTTGATTTTGATAAAGTTACTTTCATGGATAGCGCGGGAATAGGCATGTTAATTCGGTAGGTATAAGGTAGTAAAAATGCTAGGCGGAAGTTTAGAAATGATAAATGTAAAACCTAACATAAGAAAAATTTTTGAAATGAGTGGAATACCTAAAATTATTAAAATAAGTTAAGAAATGAGGATGTTATGAAAAGTAAATATGATAATGAAATGAATTTATCAATTTTAAGCAAATCTTGCAACGAATCATTTGCAAGAATAACTGTAGCTGCTTTCGTTTCCCAATTGGACCCAACAATAGAAGAAATAGCAGATATAAAGACAGCTGTATCAGAAGCAGTTACAAATTGTATAATACATGGTTATGAAAATAGCGAAGGAATAATTAAAATAAGTAGTAAAATCGAAGGAAGAAAAATAGTAATAGAAATATCAGACACAGGAAAAGGAATAGAAAACGTAGATATTGCAAAAGAGCCACTATACACAACAAAAGCTGACTTAGAAAGGTCAGGAATGGGCTTTACAATAATGGAAAGCTTTATGGACGAACTAAAAGTTGAATCAATACTCGGACTTGGAACTAAAGTAACAATGGTAAAAGAGATAAAAGAAAATAGCTAAAGGAGAGACAAGTCCAAAATGTATGATAATAATATTGAGAACATAGAAAAAGCCAAAAATGGCGACGAAAAAGCTATGACAGAGCTTGTTGAAAACAACAAACGGACTTATATGGAGTATAGTAAAAAGATTTTGTTTAAGAGGATTTGAGACAGAAGATTTATACCAAATAGGCTGTATGGGATTTATAAAATCTATAAAAAGATTTGATACAAGTTATGATGTAAAATTATCAACATACGCAGTACCATACATATTAGGAGAAATAAAAAAATTCATAAGAGATGACGGAATAATAAAAGTAAGCAGGAGCATAAAAGAACTCAACATGAAAATAAGCAAATTAGAAGAAGAACACTTAAGAAAAACAGGAGAAAATATCACACTTGCAGAATTAGAAAAAAGCTTAAATGTAAGTAAAGAAGAAATAATAGTTGCACTAGAGGCAAAAACGCCAGTCGAATCTATCTACAAAGAAGAAGGACAAAACGATGACAAAGGAACAAAGATAATAGATAAATTCCCAGCAGTAGAAAATGAAGAAAACGCAATAATAAACAGACTAACAATAAATCAATTAATAGAAAACTTGGAGCCAAAAGAAAGACAAATAATAATACTAAGATTTTACAAAAACAAAACACAAAGTCAAGTAGGTCAGCTTCTTGGAATATCACAAGTTCAAGTATCAAGGATAGAAAAAAATATCTTATGCAAAATGAGAACAAATTTGGAGGCGGTATGAAAAAAATAGTTATATATGTTTTAGGGATAATAGGTATATGCTTTCTTATACCTATATTTTTTACTACAAAATTTAAGGCAGAAGAAGTATCGGTAGCGGAGGAAGAACCAGTAGTTCCA
>CASTFX010000041.1 GCA_949448405.1 uncultured Clostridia bacterium | reverse complement strand
CTAGGGGGGATTACAAATGAAAAAAATTATAACACTTATAGCAGTTTTAGGAGTGAGTTTTTGTATAATAAATGTGATTTTAATTGTAAGTTTTTTTAATTTACTATCTTTAATATAGTGTTATTAAAAACTGCATAGAATAATTTATAAATTTTTACGTTCACTTTGCTGAGCCAGCCTCATATTCGCAAATGCGAAAGGCTGGCACTGCCACGGCATAACTTATCTCTAACTCACTGCGTTTGAAGAGCTAAGAAAATTCGCCGTCGCTTTCAGCTCCGTTGGTCGCTGCGCAGTTGAACTTAAAATTTATAAAATATCCTATGCAGATGTAAATATAATTAACATACTCAGACTATACAACTATAGAAAGGAAACGAAGAAATGGATATAGCAAAAGACTGGCAAGATTACGAAATAATAGACATGGCAAATGGCGAGAAATTAGAAAAATGGAAAGATATTATTTTAGTAAGACCAGACCCACAAATAATATGGAAAGACAAGAGTCATCCAGAAGAATGGAAAAAACAAAATGCAAGATACATAAGAAGCAAAACAGGTGGTGGATATTGGGAATATAAAAATAAGCTACCAGCTTCTTGGCAGGTCAGCTATAAAAATCTTACATTCAACATTAAGCCAATGGGATTTAAGCACACAGGCTTATTTCCAGAACAAGCAGTCAATTGGGACTGGATGATAAATAAGATTAAGACATCGAAAAGAGACATAAAAGTTTTAAACTTATTTGCATATACAGGAGGAGCAACAGTTGCATGCTTAAGCGCAGGTGCAAGTGTATGCCATGTAGATAGCTCAAAAGGTATGGTAACTTGGGCAAAAGAAAATGTACAAGCATCAAGATTAGGAGAAAAACCAGTAAGATACATAGTAGATGATGTTGTTAAATTTGTAAATCGTGAAATAAGACGTGGAAATAAATATGACGCAATAATTATGGACCCACCTTCTTATGGTAGAGGAACAAATGGGGAAGTATGGCAGTTTGAGGACGGAATTTATGACTTAGTAGAGTTATGCTCAAAAGTCTTATCAGATAACCCATTATTTTTCCTAATAAACTCATATACGACAGGCATATCAAGCAAAGTACTAGAAAATATTTTAAATTTAACAATATCAAAAAAATACAATGGAAAAGCATATTCAGGAGAAATAGGACTTCCAGAAAGAAATTCTAAACTTGTTTTACCATGCGGAATATATGGAAGATGGGAGAATTAAATGCAAAAATTAAATGTAGTATATGAAGACAATCATATTATAGTAGTACAAAAAATACCAAATATTCCATCACAGTCAGACAAGACAGAAGACATAGATATGCTTACAATTATAAAAGAATATCTAAAGGAAAAATATGGAAAACCAGGGAATGTGTATTTAGCATTAATACAAAGACTAGATAGACCAGTTCGGTGGAGTCATGGTATTTGCCAAAACTTCAAAAGCAGCAGCAAGACTAAGTGAAGAAGTCAGAGAAAGAAGAATAAAAAAAGAATATCTAGTTGTTGCAGATGGTAAATTTGAGAATGAAAAAGGTACTCTAGAAAATTACCTTTGGAAAAATCAGGAAAAAAATATAAGCAAAGTTGTAGATGAAAATAAAAAAGGAGCAAAACTTGCAAAATTAGATTATGAAGTACTTAAATATAACGAAGAAATAGATTTATCAGTTGTAAAAGTATTGCTTCATACAGGAAGACATCATCAGATAAGAGTACAGCTTTCAAATATAGGACACAGCATATATGGAGACCAAAAGTATGGTACAAGAGGTAGACGGAAAGCAAATAGCACTTTGGGCATATAAGTTGAGCTTTAATCATCCAGTAACTAAAGAGACTATGGAGTTTAAGGTGTTACCAGAGATAAATCGGAACATGGAAGATAATAGAAGATTTAGAAGTTTAAAAAAGAGAGGTTCTATTGCAGAGCCTCTCTAAAATTTTATTCCTGTTTTTCATAAAGCCTGCAAGATACTTTATAAGAAACATTATAAGCAATTGCTATTAATCCTATAAGAAGTATTGGCAAGAGGGATTCAATTCCAATTCTACTAAGAGAGAGTAGCTCTATCCAATAGAATATCCCTCCTACTAAAAGTACTAAAACAATAACAAGTACAACTATTATAGAATAGATTTGCATATTAGCTTTTTCAGCACCAAATTTATATATACAAGGGATTTGAATTGCTTCTAAAAGGCTAACACAAAAAGTACCAGCAATTGAAATAATTAAAATCTCAAAATGATCAGAACTTATAGTTGTTCTTATAAAAAATGTGAATATAATTGCGGTAAGTAGTAATCCTACCACAGTTCCTATTATTGTTAAAAATATTACAAAAACATATTTTGCTCCAATTATTTCTTTTACAGTTAGAGGTAAGCTTTTCACATACATATCTATTTTTGTGTTTTCATCATAACTGAAACTAGAAAGAGCAAATATTCCAGCTCCAACAGTGATTATAATAGGAAGCAGACAAGTGAGCCAAATACTTCTATCAGTTATAAATAGTAAAATAGCAGCAATAGTAAATAGAAATATGTAACTTGCTATAATTCTTTTGAAACGTCTTAAATGCAACATATCTTTTGTTAATAATCCCTGAACTTTTGGAGTTTTAGTTAAAACTATTTTCATATTATTTTTCCCCCTTAACATACATAATCATAATATCTTCAATTTTAGGTCTATCAATTGTTTCTATTTTATATTTTTCCTTAAACTTAGCTTTATCCTCAATAAAAACATCATATTCATATTTAGTTTTTCTAAATCTTATATAATCATCTTTATCGATTTTCTCAAATTGCTCATCAGTACATCTTGCAATTCCGCATTTTATCTATAAGTTCGTCCCTAGTTTTAGAAAGAACGATTTCTCCATTATTAATGAAAGTAATATAGTCAGCAATATTTTCTAAATCAGATGTGATATGACTAGAAACTAGCACGCTATGTTCTTCATCTTGTATAAAATCTTGGAAAATATCTAAAATATCCCCTCTTGCAATAGGGTCTAAACCAGAGGTAGGCTCGTCTAGTATAAGAAGTTTAGGCTTATGTGCAAGTGCAACTGCTATTTTTAGTTTCATTTTCATACCAGTTGAATATTCTTTTGAAATCTTATCTTTTGGAAGGTTAAAATCTTCAAGATATTTAAAAAATAGTTCTTTACTCCAATTTTTATAAATTCCAGTCATTATATCATTTATATTGGTAGGAGTTAAATATTCTGAGAAAAAGCCTTCATCTAAGACAACACCAATATCTTCTTTTATCTCTATTTCTTTGTCTTTCATGTCTAGTCCAAAGACTTTTACGGATCCATTGTTTATTTTCACTAAATTTAATATAGCTTTTAAAGTAGTACTTTTTCCTGCACCATTTTCTCCAACTAGTCCCATAATAGTTCCCTTAGGAAGCTCAAAGCTAATATTTTTTAGACTAAATCTATCATAGACTTTGCATAAATTTTTTACTTCTAATATATTATCCATTTGACTTTACTCCTACTCATATAATATATCTAAAATATCTTTAATTTCTTCTTTAGTTATTTTACTTATCTTAGCAATAGATACAGCTGTATCTATTAAGCCCTCTATCTTTTGCATTTGTTCTTCTTTAATAATCTCAACATTTTTACTCGCAATATATGTTCCTTTTCCAGGGATTGTTTCAACATAACCTTCTCTTTCAAGTTCTTCATAAGCATTTTTAGTTGTTATCACACTTATTCTTAAATCCTTTGCCAGATTTCTTATAGAAGGGAGTAGGTCCCCAGGTTTAAGTTCGTTAGATAGTATTTTGCTCTTAATTTGCTCTTTTATTTGTTCATATATTGGAGCATTACTTGAATTACTTATAATAATGTTCATAATACCTCCTTTAATTACTGTATATATACAGTATAAACAGTTAAAATTAAAATGTCAATAGAAATTTGAAAAATACAGAAAAATATTACAAAATGTGTCAAAAACGTGTAGGGGCGACCATTGGTCGTCCGCAAAAAGTCTACAAATTAATAAATATAAATAATATAAATTTATGTAAATTTTATAAAAACCTAATAATCTTTTATGAAAAACAATAAATGAAAATTCATAAAGTAAACAGATTTGTTTATAAAAATTTTAAATAAAATAAGAAAGATTTAATATAAAATTTGTGTGACGCAAGTGTTCATTTTAAGGAGAAATCTAAAAATGATAGATAAAGTATTAGATAGTATTTGTGAGAGAATTAATATAAAAATCAAAAAGGAAATACCAGACATAGATGATGAGAGATTAGAAATAATTGATTATGGTCTAAAAATGATAATAGGAGAAGTCCCAAAGTTAATTATAATGTTACTCATTGCATACTTACTTGGAGTTTTACCACTAACACTATTATCATACATAATACTACTTCCTTATGGAATGTTTGCAGGAGGAGCACATTCAAAAAGCCATATAGGTTGTATAATTGCAACACCAACAATATATTGTGGGGGAGTTATATTAAGCCAAAATTTAATTCAAGAAGTAAGCTTTGATAGATATTTGATATTAGGAGTTGTTTGGGTATTTGGAATAATAATGTGCTTAATATATGCTCCAGCTGATACAGAAAATGTTCCAATATTAAGAAAAAAAGAAAGAAGCTTTAAAAAGATAATGGCATGTGTAATGCTAACTATTAGTCTTACAGTAGCTATTTTCTTAAACAATATTGTTATTGGAAATATTCTAATATTTGGATGTTTAATACGTTCAATTATGATGACAAGACCTATATACAAAATATTTGACAATAAATATGGACATGAAGTATATGGCGAAAATTAAATAGTTTAATACAAGATAATATGCCGGCTATTATCATGTGTTATATAAAAACAACAAAAGAAAGGAGATTTTTATATGGTAAAAAACTTAGCAAAATTAGCAGAAAAAACTGCTAAATCTAATAATGCAGCTTGTTGGGTGTTTGGAGCATTCCATCAACCAAAAATGCCAGCTGCATTAGTTAAAAAAGATTAAAAAAAATACTTACAATCTAAAAATTAAGATTAATATAATATTTCCTTAAATGATAGTATGAACTATCGAAAAATAATATAAAGTTACAAATAATAAATAAAGCAAAAGCACTTTGGTTTAATCCAAGTGCTTTTGCTTTAAGTTATTCATCAAATATTTCTAAATCTTGTACAAAGAACTTATCATTTTTTGTAGTATATAAATTCAAGTTTTTAGATTTTTTCAATATTTTATTTACTTCCCATAATCCAAGTCCATGAGAACCTTCTTCTTCAGCTTTAGAAGTATAACCTTTTTCACGAATTCTATCGACATCTACTTCTTTATTTGAATAAGTATTTTGTACAGAAACAACATATTTTCTAACAGTAGAATTAGTAAATGGTGGATTTACTTCAAAAAGTATTTCTTTTTCATCTGATAATTTTGCTGCATCAATTGCATTATCTAAAAGTATTCCTAAAATTTTTGTAAGTACATATGGTTCAATTTTAAGTTCTTTAAAGTTTATACGAATACTTATATTAAATGTTATATCATATTGTTCTGCTAAAAGATATTTTGAAGCAATTAAACTGTATAATGCAGGGTCATTTATAAGTGTGGGACTAAGTGCAGTTAAATTGTTTGAAATAGTACATTCATTATGAATACCTTGATAATATTTTTCTAAACCTTTCATATCATTATTAGCTATGTATCCTTGAATTGATTGCATTGTATTTGAAAAATCATGTTTAAAAGTTCTTAAATTATCATGTAATAATTGTAAAGTTTTATTATATAGTTGAGCTTCTTCTAAAGATTGACTGGTTTCTTCTAATTTAGTAGTTTTAAGTAAACTGAAAATACTAATGAAGAAATAAGCTATCAAGGAGATTATGCTAATTAATGTAACAAGTATAGGAAGATTACCCATATAAAACATAACAATATAAACTTGCATAGCTATTGGTATTGCTGCAAATGCAAAATTCAATATAAAAATAGATTTAGTTTTGTTACTAATATTATCAATTAATTCTATATTTACTTTATAGTGTTTAATTAGTAAATATATTAAGTAAATTGACGTATAGATAAGAAAAGTAATACATAATCTAAATAAAGGTATAAGTAATAGTTGTTCATAGGCTAAATTTAATATTGAAGACATTAGCTTACAATATATAGTTTCAAGAGCAACTATAATTATATAAGGAATAGGTTCTGCAATAATAGCCCTAAAGAATTTAACCTTAAAGATTACTATAATCAAAATAAGTTCAACAAGTAAGTTTAAATATGCACTATATGGTTTACCTAAAACAACATTAGATAACCCAGAAATTAAAGCTAAAGATACAACATAAATAATAAATTGTTTCTTATTATACTTTATATTTAGAACTTGTGTAAACAGTAATGCTGAAACAGCTATTTCAATATAAATAAAAGGAAAACCAAAATCATTAAATATAATTCCAATTAATCCTTCATTAGACGTCGTTAGAACTGTCCAAAGAGTTTGAAATAAATTCATTATTAATCACCTCCATAAAATTATTTTTGTACTTAGGTCCAATAAAACATTTTGCTTCATCATTAAAAAACAAAGTATTAGCATCAATATGACTAATATTATTGATATTTACAACATAAGACTTATGACATCTAACAAAGTTGTTAGAAAGCTTGTCAGAGACTTTATTAAAAGAACTATAAGTCTCATAAACATTAGATTTGGTTTTAAAAACTAATTTCATGCCATCTCTTTTAATATAGTAAATATCATTTTGATTGATATAAGTTTTACTATTTAGAGAAATAAAATTACTCGAAGAAAAATCAATATCCTCAAATAATCTAACTAAAGTTTTCTCTAATCTTTCGGTTGTAATAGGCTTAGGAATATAATCAAAAGCTTTAACTTGGAAAGCTAAAAATGCATACTCCAAATGACCAGTAGTAAAGATAAAATAAATATTTTTATTTGTAGCTCTAATTTTCTCAGCGATATCTATTCCATTAGTATCAGATTTAAGTTGGATATCCAAGAATAAAACATCTACCTTATTATCCTTCATATAATCTAAAACTTCAGAAACCTTAGTTGACTTAAAGCCAACTTGCGCATTAAAATCTTTCCTTAAAATAATTTTGTTGATAGTTTTATCCAAATTGTTTAAAAATGATAGATTATCATCACATAATACAAAGTTTAACATTATTTTTTATCCTCCGCAAAAAGGTAAAATCGAAATCCTAATGTAAAAAATTTACATTTTTCGCAATCAAAATTAATATTAAAACAAATTCTGCATATTGTCAATGAACTGGTAGTGAAATATTGATAATTTTTTAGGGACACTTACAAAGTTTAAACTAAGTAAAAGAGGTTGACTTTTATAATATTAAAAAGTATAATGATAATTACTAAAATTATATATATTGTAAACCCCTAGGAAAAGAGAAAGGAAACAATAAAAGTGAAGGATGTAAAGATAACAATAGCAACACACAAAAAATATAAAATGCCAAATGATAATATATATGTTCCTATACATGTAGGTAAAGAATTAAAAAATGAAGACTTAGGATATGAAGGAGATAACGAAGGAGAAAATATATCTTCAAAAAATCCATATTTTTGTGAGCTAACAGGACTATATTGGGCATGGAAAAATCTACAAAATGAATATATAGGATTAGCACACTATAGAAGACACTTTTCTGTAAAAAAATGCAAATCAAAAATTCCAGAAGAAAGAATGGATTACGTACTAACCAAAGAAGAAGCAAGCAAAATATTAGAAAGAACAAATATAATACTTCCTAAAAAAAGAAACTACTATATTGAAACAATATACAACCATTATAAACACACAATGTATATAGAGCCATTAGATGAAACTAGAAAAATTATAGAAGAAATGTACCCAGACTATTTACCACAATTTGATAGGATATATAAAAAGACATCAGCACACATGTTTAATATGTTTATAATGAATAGAGAAATACTAGATGAATACTGCGAGTGGCTATTTAGCATATTATTTGAACTAGAAAAAAGAATAGAAGTAAATAAATATGATGATTTTCACGCAAGATTTTTTGGAAGAATATCAGAGATACTATTAGATATATGGATAGAAAAAAATAATTTAAGTTATGAAGAAGTAAAAGTAATAGACATAGAAAGAGTAAATTGGATAAAAAAAGGAAGCTCATTCCTCATTGCAAAATTTACAGGAAAGAAATATAGTAAAAGCTTCTAATAGATGAAAGGAAAATTTAATTTGGAAGATTTAATAACAGTTATAATTCCAGTATACAATGCAGAAAAATACATAGCAGAATGTCTAGAAAGCCTTATTAATCAGACATACAAAAACTTAGAAATAATTGTAATAAATGACGGGTCTAAAGATAACTCTGGTACCATTTGCGACCAATATAAAGAAAAAGATAGTAGAATACAAGTAATACATAAAGAAAATGGAGGAGTAAGTCTAGCTAGAAATAGTGGCTTAGAAATTGCAAAAGGAAAGTATATTGCATTTGTTGATGGAGACGATTATTTAGATAAAGAATACTTTGAAAAAATGTTAAAAATTCTAAAAGAAAAACAAGTTGATATAGTACTATGTGGATTTAATAGAGTATATGATAACAACATAGAAAAGGTAACAAAAGGCAAAAGCCTTATAATGAACAAAGAAGAGTTTTTGACAGACATTTTAAACGTACAAGGTGGAGCAGGTATAGTACATTCAAAACTATGGAAAAAAGAAGTGATACAAGGTATAAATTTTGATAAAAATATAAAGATTGGAGAAGACTCATTTTTTTGTATCCAAGCAGTAAAAAATGTCAATAATGTATATGTATTAGATGAAGCACTATACAATTATAGATTTAATAATGAATCAGCAGTTAGAAAGTATAAAAAAGACTTTCCAGACCTTTGTTTAACTTCTATGAAAATTGCTAAAAAATATATAGAAAAAGAATACAATAATAATAAAAATATCATTAAAAAATTTAATAACTATATTGCATATCATATTTTACTTATAATAGTTAATTATTGCTTTAATAATGAAAATAAGCTAAATTGGATAGGACAAATAAAATGTTTAAAAGAGGTATGCAAAGTTCCAGAATATAAAGAAGCTATAAAATATTCAAACTATGATGGGCTTTCTTTAACACGAAAGATAACACTTTTCACAATAAAATATAAGCTATACTTTATAACAATGCTAATACGGAAAAATAAGACAAGCACAATTTAAAAAGTAGCAAAAAAAGGAGAAAAAATGTTAATCTATATATTATTATTATGTTTTATATTAATGTTAATAGGTTCATACTTCTTATTTAAAAAAGAAATAATGCAACCAAGTTTAATATTTATGTTCATGTACACTGTGAGTGTGTTTTGTGCAATATATAATATAGATGCATG